>CAZZYE010000818.1:0-4066 GCA_964658145.1 uncultured Stigonema sp. | reverse complement strand
CATAAACTGTATGAATAAAAATCGCCTAAAAACCCACAGAGTCAACAGCCTAGGCGGAGCCTCCTTGATGACATTCCCAGGCTCTGCCTAGGAAAGAGGCAGTGTAAGGTTTTTATTTTAACAAGCTGGCTATGCATATGATGGTCAATTTCTATAGTGCGTAAGTCCTACCAGCTTTGAGGTGGTGTCCAATATCTCAATAAAGACGCAGACAAGTACGCCAGCGATCGCCCCAATAATAAAGCCCGACGTTGCACCGACAAACCCTGATGCCACAGTAATGGCAACTAACCCAGCCGACAACCCGTTGGCTGGGTTAGTCGGGTCACGTCACTATATTAAAAAAAAATTTGAATTTAATACTTAGGTTCGGGGGTAAAACATGATAATTAAAACACTCAGTAATGCTAGACACACTCCAATTAGGTCGTAACGATCAGGAGCAATTCCATCTACCTTCCAACCCCAAAGCATTGCCATAGCAATAAACACACCGCCGTAAGCAGCATAAACTCTGCCAAAATTAGCAGGTTGAAGAGTGGCGATCGCCCCGTAAATAGCCAAAGCAATTCCACCCAAGACCCCCCACCAAACCGATTTACCTTCCCGCAACCACAACCATACTAGGTAGCCCCCTCCGATCTCAAATAAACCTGCCCACATAAAGTACAGCATTGACTGAATTACTGGTTTCATCTAGTTAATTGCACCATAAGTAAAAAGTCCGGTGACGATTGAAAAGCTGCAAATCGATCCTGGTAAACTGAAAATTATCTAAATATATAAAACCCCCAAACCATGTGATTGGGGAGTGAATAAAACTTTTCTGTCCAGTTTTTAACTTTTTCAATACGAATTAAAGCTAAGGTGTAGATAGGGTGAACCATACTACGAAAACTATCGTTCTATTGGCGCTATCGCTCAACCCTATCTACCATTATCAAACTAGAAATCGCCGCCAGTCGATTGGGGTGGAGAAACACCTGGCTGCCTATGACCTGATGGTTGAGCTGATGGAGCGATAAGGTACTCAGGATAAGCAGGGATGCCATGCTCGTGCAAGTCTAATCCTTCTATTTCGCCTTCTTTCGACACGCGCAGTGTCCCAGTCAAACTTACCAGATACATCAAACCCATAGCCATAGAAAAAGTGGAGACAACGATAATGAGGTTGCCAATGATTTGTGCGGCTAATACTTGAAAACCACCGCCATAAAACAGACCTCTTAAGGGCGCAGAGAGATCTGGTCCGAGGGGACCTGTTACACCGAATTCACCAGTGGCAAACAGACCAAGTGACCACGTTCCCCAGATGCCTGCAAAGCCATGTACGGGAACTGCACCGATGGGATCATCAATGCGGAGCCATTCTAGAAGATCGACACCCACAACTACAATCACACCTGCTACAGCACCCAAGATAATCGCACCAGTCGGGTTAACCCAATAGCATGGGCAGGTAATAGCGACTAAACCCGCCAAGAACCCGTTGACTGTAAAACCTAAATCCCACTTTTTCGTCTTTGGAAAGGCAAAAAACATGGCTGCTAGTCCGCCTGCACATGCCGCCAATGTTGTGTTGGCAGCGACTCGCCCAATCCCTTGAAAGTCCATTGCTGAAAGCGTAGAACCAGGGTTGAAGCCGTACCATCCAAACCATAAGATCAGACCGCCTGACGCAGCAATCACGAGGTCATGAGGCAACATAGGTCCACCACCATCACGTTTGAACACACGACCCAAACGCGGACCGAGAGCGATCGCCCCTGCTAAGGCAATGAACCCTCCAATTGTGTGTACAACTGTAGACCCAGCAAAGTCGTGAAAGCCAATTCCCAAGGCAGGTAGAAAGTTGCCCTTGCTGCCCATACTCGCCAGAAAACCATCCGGTCCCCAAGCCCAGTGTCCGATGATCGGGTAGATAAATCCCGACACACCAACGCTGTAAAGCAGGTCACCAATAAACCCTGTGCGCCCAATCATTGCACCAGAGGTAATTGTCGAACAGGTATCAGCAAAAGCAAATTGAAACAGCCAGAACGCCAAGAATGCTACGCCTGTAGTTTCATAGGTGGCAGGAGATCCTTGTAAGAAAAACCAATTTAATCCAATAAAGCCATTGCCATGACTGAACATAAAAGCAAAGCCAATGGCATAGAACAATAGACCGCAAAGGCAGGTGTCAACGATGCACTCCATCAAAACGTTGACAGTTTCGCGGGAACGGCAGAAACCTGCCTCTAGCATCGTAAAACCAACTTGCATTCCGAACACAAGGAATGCAGCTACCAAGGTCCAAACGGTGTTGACTGGATTAACGATGTCATTGCCTTTGAGTACGGGGTCAGCGGCATCAGCTGGTAACCCGATGAAATTTGAAATGAGAGGAAATGCCACGAACAACAGCAGTATGATAGCTGTCATCTTTCCTGCCAAAAACGTGTAAGCGTAGTGTCTCCACTCACGATCTCTTAGGCGTTGCCTCAATCGTGTCAATTTGTTAACTCGTTGACCTCGCTGAGAACGAACCGACGATTTTTTCAATGTAGTGCCAGCCTCGTTTTTGATTGACGCGGCTCCCACCTTCAGGAAAGACACGGAATCTACAACTCGCTTCAATACTTTGTTAACCCCTGTAGAAGTGGGTTTTGCTAAGGCATTAAAAGCTTTCCGCAAACCAATTTTCAACCTCTTTTTTTTGTCAACCATGCGGTAACAACCTCAATCTAAGTTTTTCTAAAGGTACTTGGACATACATATCTGGTCTGTATGTTCATGGATACTCTAACTTCAGGTATCAAAAAAACTGCTATCCCTACACAAACCTAGCTTCCTTAGTTTTTTCAGGAGATTGAATATTTATGGGTTAAATTGCTATCTACAAATATCAAGTAGACCCTGAAAAAATGAGAGATTTATTATACTTCATATGTATAAATATTCTCTGCTCAAGTGGAATTTTCTGGCTCTACTTTACAAATTTTCTCTCCTAATCTTTACCAACAAAGCATCTCAGATACAGAAATAGCTACAGAAACTCCAAATCTATACAAACCAAAGGTTTCACATATCCTTAACAGTTATAGAAACCTATAATTATTATTGAATGAACACTTCATTTGCATTTTTTTACATAACTTAGTAATACAGGGTTTGTTAAAAACTATTACGTGAAGCTACCATGGCTCAAATTTTACTACCATCCTGTATTTGAAACAACCGGAATTTCTGTATTGGAAAATACAACTTACTTTGATATTGCGGCTAATGGTAGCGTCATAACATTGGAATTAAGCATCTCTATCCCTTGCTGCTACTACCTTTTCTAGTTTTGGGATAAACAGTAAAGATTAGTATTAAGTCTTTTTAAGAATTATTTATTATTCGTTAACAATAGATACTTTTACGAATACATTGAATACGAACAAATATATCGTTGATATTTTTACCGAAAAAGTAAAAATAAAAGTAACAAATTATACTTATTTACATAAGTTATTTTTGAGAAATTTACATTATTAATTCATCTGTTTCAAATATTGCTTATAGCCCAGTTGTTCTAAGTTAGCTTGCTTTGCCATCACAGATTCGCAGAGACTTTGGCGATACTGTAGCACTCTTTCTAGTAATTCTTGGTGCTGGGTTGCGAGAATTTGTATTGCCAAAAGCCCAGCATTTTTAGCATTAGCTATGGCAACAGTTGCTACTGGTATACCAGCAGGCATCTGTACAATGGAATACAAAGAATCAACTCCTTGTAAGTGCTGACTAGGTATGGGAACACCAATTACAGGAAGTGGGGTTAAAGATGCTACCATTCCTGGGAGATGGGCTGCACCACCGGCACCAGCGATTACTACCTTAATGCCACGCTGATGAGCGGACTTAGCATATTCCACCATGCGTTCTGGGGTACGGTGGGCACTAACAATCGCCACCTCAGTTGCTACGCCAAATTCTTCACATATTGCGATCGCACCTTGCATAGTAGGTAAATCAGAATCGCTGCCCATGATAATGCTGATAAGAGGTTGAGTCATAGGAGTGGGGAGTGGGGAGTGGGGAA
>CAZZYE010000817.1:0-4070 GCA_964658145.1 uncultured Stigonema sp. | reverse complement strand
CACTCCTCACTCCTTACTCTTAAGCTGGTTTCCAAGTGCCGTGGAAGCTGTGGGGAATAACGCTGGGTAATCCTAGTCTACACACAGGTTCCTCATCTAAGCGATCGCTATCAAATACCCAAACCTCACTACTATCAGAATTGCCATCATACACCACCGTTATCACCCAACCTTGGTCAGGGTGAGGAGTATTTGGGGCATAAATAGGTTCTGAAGGATAGCGATTTTCTCCTAAGTTTGCTTCGGTGAGGGTGTCGGTGCGGTGGTCGAAACGGGCGATCGCGTTGAATCGTTCTCGGATAATATCTGTCCCTTGCTTTAAGATAGAAAGATATGTATGGGGCGATGCCTGTCCTACATTTTGCGGTGGTACAATGGGAAACTCACAATATCGATCTAACACTTGCTGAATTTCCGTAACTTTGCCAGTTTGGGGATTAAGATGGACTTGCCAGAATGTACTCATTCCTGAGGTGTGAGTTTCACCTGTAGCCACTTCCTTGAGATGCTGGTTTGTCTGAAAGTCTTCATAACGGGCGATATCCACAATCACGGAACCGCTAGCATCAACATAGCCGTTACTGAAATGCCACTGAAACCAAGGTTCAGTTTCACCCCGACTTGTCAGGGATAAACTTTCGCGGTCAAACACAAGAAACTGAGTACCTAGTTGCGGTTTCCACTCAGCCGAATCACTGTAACATCTCAATCCACTTAAAATCAGTAGCAGATTTACCCGCACGGGAGGAATGAAAAATACTAAGTATTGCCCAGCTAGGACAAAATCATGTACTGCAGAGATTCCGTCGAGTTCAAATGATGTTTTTTGCAGTATTTTGCCTGTGGAATCGCTTTTGTAAATATTCAGTATCCCATTCAATCCCGGAGAAATGCCAAAGTTAAAAATCTCGCCTGTTTTGGGGTCAATTTTGGGATGGGCAGAATAAGGCAAGCCATTATTCAACGCTCCTAAATCATCTTTCCCCAAAGTGTTAAGCGTTTGCAAGTCAAGGGCGTGGGGGTTGTCGCCTTCCCATAGTGCCAGTAATTTATCTGGTAACGCGAGCACTGAGGTATTAGCAGCATTTTTTACTGGTTTGCGCCATTGATTCCAAATTGGTCTAGGTGCAGTCATTCCATAGTTGCCATACAGCAGTTTACCTGCTGCGGCTTCTTCTTCGTATCCCTCGGTTTGGACGTACCGGTATATTCCCGTTGCACCGGCATCACTAAAATGGACGGCGAGAATTGCTCCATCTCCATCAAACCAGTGTCCCACGTGGATGCCGCCTCGCTCTAGCCGTCCGGGTCCATTACGGTAAAGTGTGCCGCGTAAGCCTTCCGGGATTTGCCCAGAGAGGATTTGCAGTTGGGTGAGGGGAAATTCTGTGGCGGGTTTGGCGATCGCACCTGCCCAAGCGAATTTTGTTGACTTTTTGTTAATTGTATGCATATAAAATTGATGCTAACAGATAAAATGCAACTCTTGTGGTTGCTCCTAATATTATTGCGATTTTTTTACGATTCCTCTTCTACCTGAGTGATAGAGGTTTTTTTACCTCACGCAAAGTCGCAAAGACGCAAAGGTAGACCATAATATAACCGTAGGGGCGGGGTCTCCCCGCCCCAGATCATGGGGTCAATTCAATTGAAAATTGCTGTAAGATTTGACATCACCAGTTTTATGCAGACCCAAGTCCTAACGCACATTGTTTCTCGCCTACAACATATCAAAGGTATCACGGCGATCGTGCTTGGCGGCTCTCGTGCTAGAGGAACACATACTGAAAAGTCTGATGTCGATATTGGCATCTACTATGAGGAGGAACATCCCCTTGATCTGTCTGCACTCAGTCACCTCGCAACTGAACTTGACGACAGCGATCGCGAAAACCTTGTCACACCTATTGGTGGTTGGGGTAAGTGGATTAATGGCGGCGGTTGGTTGTGTGTGGGTGGTGTGCCTGTAGATTTTCTTTATCGGGATCTTGGGCGTGTAAGACTTGCGCTCGCCGATAGTCACGCTGGCAAACTTACCATAGATTATCAGCCAGGGCATCCGCACGGGTTTGTATCATCAATTTATATGGGCGAGGTAGCAATCTGCCAACCACTTTACGATTCTCGCAGTGTCATTTCAGATCTGAAGGCGCAAACTGTGCCTTATCCTGTTGCACTTAAGCAAGCAACCATTGAAACTTTTGCTTGGGAAATTAACTTCTCGCTTCTAGTTGCGGCAAAAGCAGTGACACGCGGCGACGTTGCGTATGCAGCCGGTTGCTGTTTTCGTAGTGTGGCGTGCATGAATCAAGTATTGTTTGCGCTGAATGGGCAATATCTGTTGAACGAGAAGGGTGCAGTCGCATTGGCGGATACATTCAGCATCCACCCGCACAATTATAGGATGCGCATCGAGTCAGCGTTTGGAATGCTAGCCGAGTCGGCAGAATCTATCGCCGGGGCAATTCAGGTTTTAGATGAACTTGAGCGAGAGTTAAGCCAATGGTATGGGAAGCGAAGGCTGGATCTTTAAGCAAAAGCGGGAACTCCTCTAAATATAGTTCTGTTGCCTCCCTCAAATTGGCAATGGCTTCTTCTATAGTTTCTCCCTGGCTAGCAGTTCCCACTTCTGGACATTCAGCTACATAAACATCCTCTTCCCAGTGCAGGATTGCTGTAAAGGTTCGAGTTTTCTGATCCTGAACTTGTGTGAATGAACTCATAAAGTGCTTATCTTTCTATAATTTCATTTACCTATTGTTATTCTAAATCTTGATCTCCTTTTGCGCCAACCACCTCACAGTAACACTCTGGATGTGATGGCGATCGCTCTTTTTGGTGTTGCTATCCTCGAAGCAATTTTGGGCATCTTAGGGAAAAACTAACTTTGTAAGCCAGCGTCAAAAATTTCTTGTACGGTTAAATTCAATTCAGGAAATGTTGGTGATATAATGCGTTCCCCTTTCCTAAACTGGCTAACTTGATATTCGCTTTCCACTAGTTGATAAATCGAAATAGTTGGTTGTTTGGGGTTGCCAATAAACCGCCTTCCACCCAAGCCAAGATAATCGACAATCCAATATTCGGGAATACCAATTTCTTCATAATCCCCAGCTTTATCAAGATAATCATCGCGCCAATTAGTACTTACAACTTCTACTACTAATGGAATTGATTCACCGTAACTAACTGTTGATTGATTTTTCCATCTTGGTTCTATTGCTAAATTAGGACGGTTTAACAACAGTATATCTGGTGAGTAAGCTGAGTCACTTTCAGGTGGTTTGACTAAAGCTGTTTTGGGTATTCGATAAGGCAAGTTTAAACGGGTATATTCTGTAACTAATTTTTCAACCAAAAAACCAACAATATCTTCATGATCGCCTAATGGTTGTGACATCTCAACAATTTCCCCATTGTGTAGTTCATACCGACCGTTGTCTGGTTTCAAGAGTGCAAATTCTTCAAAGGTTACTAGTTTAGGTAAAGCTTGAGTCATATGTACCTCATAACGTAATTCATACATAGGGTTCTACCGTTACACATCTGCCGCCAAAATAGCGGCGATGTCATCATCGGTATATTTTCCACCTTGTCCGATTGCATTAGCCACATGCTCACGCAAAACAGTTAACTTTACTTCTCGCAGTTCTGCCTGTCTCAAGGCATCGCGTACAACTTCGCTCTCGTTGTTGTAGCGTCCAGAGGCAACCTGTGCCTTGATGAAATTGTCGAAATGTTCCCCTACTGAGTAACTCCCTGCCATCTTTAGCATCCTCCTATGTCTTTATATAACCGTATTCTAGTAATAGATACTAACTATTACTATAACTTTTTATTCTGTGCGGCTATCAAAGGCGTTGCTGAATCGAGGTATGAATCTGGATGTAGAGACGTAGCACTGCTAAGTCTCTACAAGGATTTTGGTCCGCACGTAAAATCCGCATCCCTAAAAAGATAACGCGCCCTATTGGACATCTGCCTGTATGCGGGAGCCAGAATCAACGAAGCCTGCACCATGCTTAAAGGGGACGTAATCAGCCCTAGCGAGGTTGCCTGAGCAGGATGTT
>CAZZYE010000816.1:0-4072 GCA_964658145.1 uncultured Stigonema sp. | reverse complement strand
ATACCGTCTCTTTTACTATCCCATCCCTGGCGGAATTGAACTTGTTAGAGTGATTCATGGCGCAAGGGATATTGAAAACCTCTTTGAGTAAGCTTTACCTAACTGGACATTGTTAGGACTTACGCACTGTACAAATTGATCATCATATGAATCAACGGCATTGATTGGAATAAAGTAACTGCTGTTAGAATACGGGCGCGTAGAGGATACTCATGAGTAACACGATCCAAAATCAGTACAATCCAGATTATGTTTCTCCTCCAGGGGAGACTCTTGAAGAAGTCCTTGAAGAGCGTGGGATGTGCCAAGCAGAACTGGCGGAACGGACGGGTAGACCAAAAAAAACGATTAACGAAATTATCAACGCTAAAGCAGCAATTACCCCAGAAACTGCATTACAGTTAGAGCGAGTATTAGGAGTTCCAGCTAGTTTTTGGAATAACCGCGAACGACATTATCGGGAAGCTTTAGCAAGGATAGAAGAACAAGAGCGCTTGCAAAAGCAAGTAGCGTGGCTTAAACAAATTCCTGTTCAAGCCATGATTAAGTTTGGCTGGATTCAGCGCTATCAAGACAAAGTTGAACAGCTACGGTCCGTGCTAAATTTTTTCGCGGTCGCCTCCCCTGAACAATGGGAGGAAGTATGGTGCAGCACTCATGTATTCTTTCGCAAATCTGAAGCGTTCCAAAGTGACTTTGGTGATGTCGTCGCTTGGCTGCGTCAGGGAGAAATTGAAGCAGCTGAAGTTAAGTGTGCCATCTACGACGCCAACAAATTTAGAGAGGCACTGCAAAAAATCCGCACTCTAACAGTGAAACCACCAGAGATTTTTCAGTCAGAAGTGGTACGATTGTGTGCTGAAGCTGGTGTAGCTGTAGTTTTTGTGCCGCAACTTCCCAAAACACGAACTTGTGGAGCAACTCGTTGGTTAAATCCTAACAAAGCACTGATTCAACTTAGCCTTCGCTATAAAACAGATGACCATCTGTGGTTTGCCTTTTTCCACGAAGCAGGTCATATTCTGCTGCATGGCAAGCGCGATGTTTTCCTTGAGGAAAAAGGCGTTCAAGGTGTCGATAAAGACGACAAGGAACAAGAAGCAGACAAGTTCGCTGCGGATATTCTCATCCCCCCTGCTGAGTTGAAGCGTTTCCTAGTATCAGGACAACAACAGAGTAAAGCAGGTATTTTGCAGTTTGCAACCCAAATCGGCATTGCACCGGGGATTTTGGTTGGGAGACTTCAGCACGATGGAGTTTTACCGTCTAGTCATTGCAATGACCTAAACCAACGATTTGAGTGGGCGTTTGATAAGCATGAAAGCTAATTATTTGATAATTAAATATTCCAATCTTCATTAATGGATGCCAAACAATTTTTCTAGTTCGGAGGGAGCGATCTCTTCCCATCAAGTAAAATATATATTATGATGCCCATAAAAAGCAAGATAATGGGTTATGTCTGCTAAAGATGCTTTTCATGATGTTGTTAGAAATGCACTGCAGAAGGCAGGGTGGATCATCACTCATGACCCGCTGTACATAAGTTTTGGCGGGGTTCAAATGCAAATAGATTTAGGAGCAGAACGGCTAATTGCAGCAGAGAGAAATGGAGAGAAAATAGCTGTGGAAGTTAAAAGTTTTTTAAACACATCAGCTATTTCTGATTTTCACACTGCCCTAGGTCAATTTCTTAACTATCGTGCTGCTATCAGAGCAGAAGAACCAGAGCGAAAATTATATTTAGCAGTTCCTTTAGGAACTTATAACGAGTTCTTTACACTTCCATTTACAAAACTTCAAGTCCGGGAGTATCAGATGACAATAATTGTTTACGAAGTTGAAACAGAGGAGATTGTGCTATGGCAAACTTAGAAAAATATCGGCAGTGCGTTCAAACATTACTTACAAAGTATGCTTTTAAGCCTGCATACGGTGATATTGAAGTAGAAACAATTTTTGATCCACAAAGAGATTATTATCAAGTTATGCATATAGGATGGAATAATAAACGTCGGGTGTATAGTTGCTCTATGCACCTTGATATCAAAGATGAAAAAATTTGGATTCAGTTAAATGCAACAGAGGTAGATATTGCAGAAGAACTGGTTAAAATGGGTGTTGCCAAGCAGGATATTGTGATTGGGTTTCACTCGCCGTTTATGCGACAGTTTACGGAGTTTGCAGTGAGTTAACAAATGACTACTCCTGTCCCGCCCTCCGAATACCTATTCGGCTTGAGGGTAAGGGTAACGGGAAAGGGTAGACTGGACTTACTCTTACCCTCTACCCTTACCCCATTATCCATAGGTAATAGAGATACCGATTCGGGAGTATTTCTGGCGAATTGTAGGAAATAAATCAAGATGTAGCACAAGTAATCTCTGTAGAACCAGGAACATGCGATACTTACAACGTAAAAATTAAAAAAAATATCCAGATAATCCTAAACTGCAACGAGGCAGGAGAATAATGGCAACTAAAGAAAGTATCAAACTGGAAATAGACAAGCTCAGTCAAGAACAATTTCAGCTTGTAGCTGACTTTATTGAATTTATCCAATTCCGCGTTCAAAAAGTTGATACATCAGCCAAAAAACCACTGAGCGAATTTTACGGTGCATTAAGAGCAACTCAACCTGATCCGGGAACGGAGGAAATTCGTGAAATTGTCGGTAAATCTTTGGCTCAAGAAATAATTAACAAATAAGAATGGGAAATAGTCTAAATTTAAATGAAACTTTAAGGAGCAGATTGAAGGCGTGCGAGCAAAGATACGGGATACAGAAATTTACTTTGATGTTGAAGGCGCAGGATTGGTGGTGGATGGACCACGGATGCGCGAGAAGCCAGTGGCTTTCGTCATTCACGGTGGACCAGGTGCCGACCACACGAACTATAAACCCACCTTTTCTCCCCTCAGCCATAAGATGCAACTTGTCTATTTTGACCATCGAGGTCAGGGACGGTCGGCACGTGGACCAAAGGAAACCTATACCCTGGAAAATAATGTCGAGGACATGGAGGCACTACGTCAATATCTGGGTCTAGAAAAAATTGTGGTTCTCGGCTCTTCCTACGGCGGCATGGTTGCCCTTTCCTACGCGGTTCGCTATCCCCAGAACGTCTCTCACTTGATCGTCATCGCCACGGTGGCAGATTCCCGCTTTCTTTTGCGAGCACAGGAAATTCTAGCAGAACGGGGAACTGAAGACCAAAAGGCGATCTCTCAACGACTCTGGGACGGCACCTTCGAGAGTGAGCAACAACTGCGCGAGTACTTTCAAGTCATGATGCCGATGTACTCGGTCACCTATAATCCCCATTCACGGCAGGAAATAGGGGATCGAGCCATTCTTTCTCCCGATGCCATCAATGTCGCCTTTGGTGGCTTCTTGCGCTCTTACAACGTCCTAAACCAGTTAGATAAAATTACGTCACCAACCTTAGTGATTGCCGGACGAAGTGACTGGATTTGTCCACCTGAATTTTCTGAAGAAATTGCCAGGAAAATTCCCAACGCCGACCTGAGAATCTTTGAAAACAGCGGTCACTTGATCCGGGCTGATGAGCCGGAAGCTCTCCTCGATGCGATCGCTGGGTTTTTAGTCTATAAACAAACGGCACTCAGATAACTCGTTTGTTGGTTGCACACTACCAGATATAGTGGGCGGCGCTCACTTTGCAGCAATTGATTCAGTAGGTCGTTTCTCTTGCTTGACTATTCAGAATATCTACAAGAGAAACAGCCTCGACTGATGGAATTATTATCGACAGGTAAGATTAAACCTGCTGTTGATTCAACAGAATTCAGAGGAATAGAGTCTATCGTTGACGCTGTGGAATACTTATATAGTGGGAAAAATTGCGATCCTGATTTTTGAAATATATGTAGCACACATCCAGGTTCTGGTGGGCAGTGCCCACCCTACACTACTAGGACTTACGCATTGACAGAAATAGTTATAGCCGTTTTCAACTGAGTGAAGTACAGGCAATTGTAGGGGCACAACAATGTTCATGCGTGTCAACTTAAGAAAAAATGGGCGGTTGAAACCGCTGCTACACAGACA
>CAZZYE010000815.1:0-4076 GCA_964658145.1 uncultured Stigonema sp. | reverse complement strand
GTCCAAATGCTTTAGTGCAAACTTTGCTCTTGATGGCAAAATCACCAGCAGCATTTGTGTATCGAGCTTCTTTACCTGTTGCAGGTGTAAGTGGTACACTAAAAAACCGTTTTCTTCACACACCAGCGGAGGGCACTGTCCAAGCGAAAACAGGCACGATGGGTGGTGTTGTTTCCCTAGCTGGATATGTGAATGCGCTTAACTATCAACCGCTAGTTTTCACTATTATTGTGAATCAAACCGACCAGCCTGTTCAAGTTGTGCGGCAGGCGATTGATGAAATTGTAGTGTCGTTAGCTGAGTTACAGCATTGTTAACGAAATAAAATACGTCAGTCGATGAAGTTGGTAAAATGATAAGCGTTGCGAAACAGAAATTTGTCGAGAGGAGCATTATACGTAATCTGCTGTCAGGAATTGACCACAAATGTGTTGTAGTAAACTGCATGTAGCTAAATTGCAGGCTTTCTTCCGTGAATACCATCCCCAAAAAAATCCTGATTCTATCAGCTAATCCCACGGACACAAATAAGCTGCGCCTAGACGAAGAGGCACGGGAAATTCAAGCAGGGTTGCAACGATCTAGAAGTCGAGAGCAGTTTGAAATGATCACCAGGTGGGCAGTGCGTCCAGATGATTTACGCCGTGCGCTTTTGGATCACTCGCCACAGATTGTTCACTTTTGTGGTCATGGATCAGGAAGTCTTGGTTTAGCATTAGAGAATCATACAGGACTTACGCAACTGGTGAGTACTGAGTCACTAGCAAGGCTATTTAAGTTATTTAAGGACAGTGTTGAGTGCGTGTTGTTGAATGCCTGCTATAGTCAGGAGCAAGCAGACGCAATTTACCAACACATAAACTGTGTCATTGGGATGAACCAGGCGATTGGAGATCGAGCCGCAATTGAATTTGCCGTGGGATTTTATGATGCATTGGGGGCGGACAGATCCTATGAAGAGGCTTATGAATTCGGCTGTAGTGCTATTGACCTAGAAGGAATTAACGAATCTTCAATCCCAGTCCTAAAAAGTAGGAACAATGCATTCTCTTCTCTACAACAGGGACAAGCACAGTCGAGTAGATCTATTGAAAAGCATAAGGTAATTTTGCCAGAAAATCCAGAAGGGCAGGTTCCTTTAGACTCTGATTTTTATATAGAGCGTTCACCCATCGAAGCAGACTGTTATGAGATGATTCTTAAACCAGGTGCCCTGATTCGCATTAAAGCACCTCGGCAGATGGGAAAAACTTCATTAATGACACGAATTCTCGATTATGCCCAACGACAGGGCTATCAGACTGCCAGTTTGAACTTTCAGTCAGTAGACGCAGAACTGCTGACCAACTTGGATCTGTTCTTACAATGGTTGTGTGCCAGTGTCAGTAACGAGCTGAATCTACCAGATAAAGTAGGTGATTATTGGAAGGGTGTTCTCGGTAGCAAGAACAAGTGTACAAATTACTTTGGACGGTATTTATTACCAGAAATTAATAACTCGATTGTCTTAGGGTTGGATGAAGTAGACGAAGTCTTTAAGCATCCGACAATAGCAGCAGATTTTTTTGGGTTGCTGCGGGCTTGGCACGAACGCTCAAAAAATGAGTCAACGTGGAAACAACTCAGGTTAGTGATCGTGCATTCCAAGGAAGTTTATATTCCACTCAACATCAACCAGTCACCGTTCAATGTGGGTTTGGCAATTGAGTTACCAAACCTGAATTTTGTACAGGTGCAAGACTTAGCACAGCGACATGGACTTAATTGGACTGAGGAACAAATTGAGGAGTTAATGACTCTGCTGGGTGGAAATCCTTATTTATTACGGGTAGCCATGTATCAAATTGGTCGGGAGCGAATGACTTTGTCTGACCTCAAGCAAGTTGCACCTACGGAAGAAGGACCATACAGTGACCACCTACGTCGCCACTTACGAAATTTAGAGGATGATTCTCTATTGTTAGCTGCGGTCAAACAAGTAGTGACAGCTTCTACTCCTGTAAACCTAGGTTCAACAGAAGCGTTTAAGCTTCGGAGTATGGGATTAGTGAAGTTTCAAGGTAATCAGGTCATGCCTATGTGTGACTTGTATCGTTTATATTTTCGCGATCGCCTCAAAATTAACTAACTTATGAGTGTCTCACCTGGTCGAAGTTACGAATATCAAGTAGGGGGCAGTTTACCAATTGATGCTCCAACTTACGTCCAGCGTCAAGCTGACAGCTTACTCTACTCTAACTTGAAGAAAGGGAATTTCTGTTACGTACTCAACTCTAGGCAGATGGGGAAATCTAGCTTACGAGTGCAAGTCATGCAGCGGTTGCAGAATGAAGGAATTGCTTGTGCTGCTATTGACATCACGGCTATTGGCACGGCAGATATTACCCCAGAGCAATGGTATGCTGGGGTGATTGACACTCTAGTGGGAAGTTTCAACCTTTACACCACTTTTGATTTAGACACATGGTGGGCAGATCTGGGCTTATTATCACCAGTTCAAAAGTTAAGCAAGTTTATTGAAACAGTATTGTTAGTCACCATGACTGAGCATATTGTCATTTTTGTTGATGAAATTGATAGCATTCTCAGTCTCCAGTTCAACTTGGATGATTTCTTTGCAGTGATCCGGGATTGTTATAATCGTCGTGCAGATAAAAGAGATTATCATCGCCTGACCTTTGCCCTATTTGGAGTGTCTACGCCTTCAAACTTGATTCAAGACAGGCGGCGAACACCTTTTAATATTGGTTTTGCCATTGACTTAACGGGTTTTCAACTTTCTGAAGCGCAACCGCTAACACGGGGATTAGCAAGCTTCGGGAATTCCGAGGAATTAATCCAAGCTGTGCTTTCTTGGACAGGAGGACAACCATTTCTCACCCAAAAGGTTTGTCAGTTGTTAGTGCAACATCACAGCCAGATATTGCCAACACCAGAAGAACATACAGTCGGGGAACAAAAGTTACCAGAGGAATCCTCACGGGGAAAATCGTGGGTTGAGGGTCTGGTGCTAGGGCAGATTATTGAAAATTGGGAAGCGCAGGATGAACCAGAACACTTGAAGACAATTCGCGATCGCATCATTCAAAGTAGTCAACAGAGTACTGGACGATTACTGGCACTATGTCAACAAATATTGCAGCGTCAAGAAGTCATTGCAGATGATAGTCCAGAACAAACTGAATTGCGGTTGACAGGATTGGTAGTCAAACGTGATGGCAAACTGCGAATTTACAACCGTATTTATCAGTCAGTATTTAACCAAGACTGGTGCGAAGCAGAACTTGCAAAACTGCGTCCTTACTCCAATACATTTAAGGTATGGGATGATTCAGGGCGACAAGATGAGTCACGCTTGCTTAGGGGACAAGCTTTACAGGATGCACAAACTTGGGCACTTGGTAAAAGTTTAAGTGATTTAGATTATCAGTTTTTAGCAGCCTCTCAGGAGTTAGAAAAGCGAGAAGTTCAAAAACGATTGGCAGTAGAACAAGAAGCGAAACAGGTATTAGCACAAGCAAATCAGGTTTTACAACGAGCGAATCACAAAGCTAGTCAAAGAATTCGCATTGGTACTGTAGTGCTAGGAATGACTTTAGTAGTGGCAGTAGGAGCGGCAATCTTTGCCCAACGGAGTATTCAACAAGCTCAGGAAGCGACCAAATTGGAACTAGCAGGACTTGCAAATCTTGGGCGATCGGAGTTTGATCCAGTCGGAGCTTTGTCAGCAGCAATAGACGGTGGCGAAAAGTTAAAAGCTTTAGTAAATAAAAATCATCTGGGAAAAATAGAAGAATATCCGGCGGCAAGTCCAGTCTTAGCATTACAAACAATTGTAGATAAAATCACTTCATGGCAACAACACAAAGTGCTACAGGGGCATCAGTCTGCTGTCACGAGCGCGAGTTTTAGCCCCGATGGTCAGCACATCGTTACCGCATCAGCTGACAAAACTGCGCGGGTGTGGGACTTAAACGGACGACTTGAAGCTACCTTGCAGGGGCATCAGTCTGCTGTCAACAGCGCGAGTTTTAGCCCCGATGGTCAGCACATCGTTACCGCATCAGCTGACAAAA
>CAZZYE010000814.1:0-4091 GCA_964658145.1 uncultured Stigonema sp. | reverse complement strand
CTAATGGCTAATGATAAAAATTGACAATTAGCAATTAGCAATTAGCAACTATTAGTGTTTATTTCTTATCAGCACTAAGGCGTTTGAGATACAACTGAACGATGCCATAAAGTAGAAGGGAGACGCCTACTAAACCAGCAGGTAGTAAGAGCCAGTTTTCTTGTATTAAGCGCGATATCTTACTAAGTGGATTGGTATCCTCCAAGCGACTTGTTGAGGAGGTACTTTGGAAAAAATCCAGTTGATAAGCATCTGGATCGTAGGCAGCGGGGTCTTTCTTATCGCTGCTAATCAGCACCGTATCCTTCTTGAGTTGGAAGAACCAGGGGTCTTGATTGAAGACTTGCCGGACTCGTTCTAAGCCAGTTTCTGTCTGAGCGGTCAAAGCTAGAATGACGCGATCGCCGCTCCAAGGAGAGACTATTTGCTTAATCATGCCTTGTGCATCCTGCGGTGTTTGAACTACACCTTGGGTTGATAAGCGCGAAAATGCCTGACTCAAGTTAAAGCCATTGGACTTAAATACTTCGGGAAAAGGAAACTTGTCCCGTGTGCCAATTCCTACCAAATGGTCGTTCTTGCGAACTGCATCGGTTAATATATCGGGCGTGTAAACATCTAGTTTGACGGCATCTGCTTGACTTAGCCGTCCTAGGCGTTCGCTAAAAGCTAACAAGGTTAATAGATCTGTATTTGAGGGGTTTTGTGGTACGACAATCGCTGTCTTAGACAAATCCTGGGGTGCAGCGAAAGGAAAACCGAATTGCAGAAGCTTGAGATCTGGTAGTTCCACAGAGGTTTCTCGCTTCAGTTCAAAGTTGGTTTCAGAATGTACTGTCCCTGTTAGTTGCTGATCTGGTGGGCTAATACAGTTTTGTTTGTCAAACGGTTCCTTGGGATTTATCCGGAAAAATACCTGAAGTTTTGAGTTAGGCTTAACCAAGTTGGCTGGCAAATCCACTTTCAGGTTTTTGCGAGTTTCTCCAGAATCTGATGTTAGACGTGCGCCTCCAATGAAAACTCCATCCAGCAAAACTTCTACAGCAGAGGTTCTGGGATTAATCTGCGGACTATAGCTGTAAACCAGATTCATAGAACTGCCCCGCACAAATCTGTCATCTGGCAAGGCGCGAAAATCAATTTCAACTGGCGGTGCTCCCGAACCACGTACAGTCACATCCTTAAACGGCTCACCGTTGAGCTGGGTTTTGATGTCGCTCAGTTTAAAGGAATTTTCCTCTGGCAAATAACGCGGCCACTTACGAGACCCTGGTGTTGGCATCTCCTTAATTTGATTGACTAAAACGACCTGACCGGTGCCCATTTTGCGCAAATCGGGCTGCGTCAAAAACTGTGCCGCCTTAGCAACCCCTTTGGGTCCATTACCTGTAGCAATCAATACCGGAACACCACCGTCTTTTTTCGTAGTGGTCATCATCAATACCCCTGTGTCCTCTGGGATGGGGTTTTGACTGCGATCGAGAATTTGACTACCGGAGACTGTCAGGGGTAACTTCAAAGAAGCTAGGGCAGGTTGTTCACTTGGACTACCAATAATCACCAACCGTTCATTTGCCTTGACATCTGCCACATCACTTACAATGCTCGTCTCTATCGGACGGAAATCTGCCAGTCTGCCTAATGCTGCTTGCAATCTCGCCGCCCCAGTTAACCATGAAGGACTGACTTGGTTAGGTTGTAAATAAACAACACTGTTAGGTTCTAAACTGAGTTCGTCAAAGAAGGGATAAGGATAGCGGCTAAAATTGAGGGAAGTCGGTTGTCGCTGGTAGTTGAAAACTAATTTGGAATCAGGCAGAATCTCTGTCCACAAGTTAGGGTCACTAGGATCGCTACATTCTTGGGAGTTATTCTGTTGGGCGACAATTTTGATTTCATTGTAGTCCTGTAGCAGCTTTGGATCTATATTTAATAGGATTTGACCCACTTGAGACTGTTTGCGGTTAAGTGGTACGCTACCTACAGCAGTATCGTTGACTAGCACTGTTAAATTAGAGCGGTTGGCATAGAGTGCTGGCGAGTGTTGGAAGCGGATTAATGCTTGTACTTTGGCAAGTTTCCAGCTACGGGGGCGGGTAAAGGCAAGGCGACCTTCGGAGTAAACTCCACGCAACCGCAAGTGGTTGCCTACTATCGGACTGCGATTAAATTCTAGGTTGTAAGTTGTCAGGTTTTGGGCAACAGCAGTTTCTGAATCAGCTGTTTTTTCTTTGTTTTTTTGATCTTTGTTGGCTTTGGCTGTGGTCGCTTGTGCCAACAATAGAACTTGCTGTTTGCCCTGTGGCTGCTGTTGCAGGTCTTCTTTGCTCTTACCTTGAGCGCTTAATAATGAACTAGGAAACAGTAAAAAGCAAAAAGAAACGACAATTGCTTTTGTACTGATTTGGGATAGGTAAAACAATTGCTTCATAAGACAGACTATTTTGGATTGGAGGAAGTTTTTGGTCTTACTACCGCACCGCCTAAGGAATACCTAATTTAATGAACCGCCAAGACGCCAAGGACGCCAAGAAAGAAGTAAAGAAGATAGGTAATCTTATATTGGTTCGGGAGTACGCTTTGGTGATGAAAAAATTACTTTAACGAGAAGAGGAGGACACTTGTGTGTAGCGGTTTCCTCCGCCTTGGGAAAGTGTCCGTCGAGAATGTGTAAGTCCTAAGTTTTTGGTCTTAATTTGTATGATTTGCCGTTCATTATAAATACGAAACAAGTTTTGTTACTTTTTTTACCAATTTACAAAGTTCATATTTTATTTTTGTATCGAAACTTAAAAACACTACTTAGCTCGTAGCAGTTGCTGGGGAAGTACTGATGGAGGTAATAAACCAAGCCAGACTAGGTTCTGGGTATAATAAGCTGAGTGTTCGTCCCAAATTCCCTGTTTGTATTGAGGCAATATTTTTTTTACAAGTAATTCATTAGCTATCCGTGGTTCCACTATATTCCATGCAGTATAAAGCATGGCGTATTGCGATGTCGCTTCGTAATTTACTAATCCCTTTCCTTGGAGGTCTATACGTGCTGGCAAGTGTGATTGTTCAGTCCATAACTTTTGCAGGTACGATGTGGATTGGAGATAGCGTCGTGCTTGCTGTGAATTGAACCATACGGCATCCAGTGACAAGCGCCACCAAACTCGATAAGCATCAAAGCTATACAAAGTCTGAAGAGGGCTAGACTGTGGTAGGGGTTGGTATTTTCCTGTTGATGTATTTAAAGATACCCAATCACTAGGTAAAC
Organism: uncultured Stigonema sp.; assembly: GCA_964658145.1. Lineage (GTDB taxonomy): Bacteria > Cyanobacteriota > Cyanobacteriia > Cyanobacteriales > Nostocaceae > Stigonema. The sequence continues at coordinate 829 of CAZZYE010000814.1, read as the reverse complement.
CTACGCTAGAAAGTTGCGTCGATTGTTCCAGCACTTGGTAGCTGGTGTCTACCAAACTCAACCAGTCACGTTCCGGGTCAACTTGGGCAAAGAGCCGAAAAGCATAGGGAGCGAGATAAGAGGGGTTGAGGTGGAGGGTCGATGGATTAGGGACAAATGCAGCCGCAGGACCAGGTAGGAGATAGCGCTTGCCTCCTGGTCCTAGTGCAGTGGAAAGGTTCCACAAATCTTGCAGTTTAGCTTTTGCAAGTTGCAGGTATTCAGGGCGATTCCAGCGCCGTGAGGCAAAAATCAATGCTGTAATGGCATCAATATCGGCATCGCTAGCGAAGTTGCTGTCGATCGCACCCCAATTACCATCTGCATTCCTTCCCCACTTCCAAGCCCACAAACTATCTGTACGTTTACCGTTCGTTTGCCGTTGGAGGTTATTTTCTCCCCAGTTTAAGGTCAGGGTAAAAGTTGCTGAGTCATCAATAAGTACTGCTCGCAGCATGGCATAGCCTTGACCTTCACTGGTTGAGCGATCGCTCGCTTCGTAGTCAATCACCCGCCCATCCATCTGAATAAATCTCGAACGGTAGCTGTCCCAGCTTTCGGCTAGTAACTCCCGGTTAGGGGTGGATTTAGGTAGAGCCGCTAAAAACACTGTATTGTTTTCGCTACCACCTAATTGCGTATCTGTTGCTACGGTCGTCTTCTGCTCCGGCGTTTTGGGATTTACTACTGAGTAACCTGAATTACAAGCATTTAGAGCAATCAGGCTGACAATAGCTGCCACTCTAGGGAGATACCACATCCTGAGAAACTTTTGATAAATGTTGGCAGA
>CAZZYE010000813.1:0-4092 GCA_964658145.1 uncultured Stigonema sp. | reverse complement strand
TGGTTGATTTGCTACCCCAGCAGAATGAGTTCCGAACTGCAGTATCACTATTTTCGGGTGCTGGTGGCTTAGATTTAGGTCTCATGCAGGCAGGCTTCGACATCCTTGCCTGCATTGAGATAGATCCCCATTGCTGCGATACTCTGCGTGCTGCCACAAGCCGCGATCGGCGGACCACCCGTGTGATTGAAGAGGACATCCGTAACGTGAACCCGACGCAATTGATGCGCGAACTTCTCTTGTTCCCAGGCAGACTCGATTTGTTGTGTGGGGGTAGCCCTTGTCAGACCTTTTCTGCGATCGGCAAGCGCGGTTGCCTAGAAGACGAGCGTGGGATGTTGCAGTTTGAGTTTGTGCGCTTTGCGGAGGCGTTACACCCCAAGGTAATCTTAATCGAGCAAGTCAAAGGACTTCTGAATGCGCCGGATCGGGATGGTAAAATTGGTGGCGTTTATGAAATGCTTCAAACGCGGCTGCAAGAACTTGGTTATGAACTGAACATGAAGGTCATGCGGACGATGGAATACGGTGTAGCGCAGATGCGCGAAAGGGTATTCATCGTTGCTACGACCAACAGCGTGGACTTCCAGTTTCCTCCAGCTACGCACAGCGATCCCATGAAGCCCACCCTTTCTATATTTCCATTACCGCCCTACGTCACTGTCGGAGAGGCGCTCTTAGGTCTTGGTGAGCCAATAGTGTACTGTGGCTACCAACCGGATCATAGCCATGTTGACATCACACCCATTGGGGATCGCAGGCGCATTCACGGCGTTCCCGAAGGCTCACATCTGGCGAAGGAACTGCACCTGCCAGCTGAACAGAGGTGCAAATTGACGAAGAAGGACACGACAAAGTTCCGCCGTTTGTCGAGGAAAGATCTGTCCATCACTCTACGATGTGGCGAGATATTTTTTCATCCAACCGAAGACCGCTACCTCACCCCCCGCGAGTATATGCGTATTCATGGCTACCCCGACAGTTACCTTTTGAAAGGACCGATCCGCAGTCGCTCTGGTAAGGTGCGTCATCTAGACCAGCATCGGCAAGTTGCTAATTCTGTACCTCCACCCGTTGCCTATGCGATTGGCAAGGCGATAAGGCAAGCGTTAGAAGCGCAAAAACTACAGCCGAAACAGCAGCTAGGTCACTTGGAGTGCCACGATTTATGCCGTCAAACCCAAGAATCCCAGTAATGATTTCATGCCAACCATCTACGACTTGTTTGGCTACCCACTAGATGATCGGAGCGAAGTGGCTCTTTTAAACGACCATACCAGTCCTGGCATTAACAAGCGTCAGGTGTGGGGTCGTATGGTTACACAATTATTTGCGAAGACGGCATTGGCACGGCAATGGGGTGGGCGTACTGTATGGATCATTCAGGACGAACTACTTCGCAACATCGAATTAACTACGCGATTGCGAACTGACTCCATAACTGACAATCCACATCAGAACATCAATCTAGTGGTAATGCACTACGAAGCTTCTCAAGACACCAATAGAAAGATGTCTTTCAAAACAACTCTAGCAGGTGATGCTGGTATCGACTTTGACGGTAACAACACGTTCACCGATATATTATTGCCCAAAGCAGCTCCGAACAAGATTGAACTTTTAAAAGCGATTTTGCGCCGGAAGTTGGATGCGATCATCTCTCTGTAAGTAAAAACATAACTCTGTTGTGTCGAACATACTTCAAAGGTAGCGTGATAAAACTTCAACTGTCGCTTGTCCAGTTTTTTGCCAACTGAATTGATTTGCTCTACTAATAGCTTTGCTGGAAAGGCGATCGCGTAATTCTGAGTCAGTAGCAATTATTTTCATTGCCTCAGTAATTTCCTTAGTATTATAAGGATTAATCAGAATAGCGGCATCGCCAGTAACTTCCGGTAGAGAGGAGAGGTTGGAAGCGATCGCGGGAGTGCCGCAAGCCATTGCTTCTAGAACCGGCAAACCGAAGCCTTCCCAAAGACTAGGGAAGATTAGGGCGATCGCACCATTGATGATTTTGGGCAATTCGCTGTATGGAACGTAGTTGAGAAATCTTACTTGCTCAGTTATACCCAGTTCCTCAACTTGCGCTTGTAAAACAGGCGTGTAACGCGGATCTGTCGATCCTGCTAGCCACAGTTCATAGTCCTTGCTATTAGATAATGCTGCGAAGGCGGCGATGATTCTGTGCAGGTTCTTGTGAGGGTCATGTCGCCCAATGTAGAGATAGTAAGGGCAATTTCTTGTGGAGGAGGCATCCTGTCCGCCCAAAAAGCAAAAATGATTGGCGTCGTATCCGAGGGGAATAGGGGTAATTTTGATAGCAGAAATTTGGCAAAAGTCAATGATGTCATTGGCAGTGGCATGGGAGTTGCAGATAATGTGTTGCGCTTGGGCGAGAACTTGAGGAATATAGTACCGATGATAATGAGTCAAAGGTGAAAAGGGTTTGGGAAAGCGCAACGGTATAAAGTCGTGAACCATCACGACAAAACGACAGTTAGAAAATAAGGGTGCTTCTGTTTGAGGAGAAAATAAAAGCTGGGATTTTAACTTTTTATAAATTTGCGGTAGTTGGAATTGGGTCCATACAAGGCGATCAAAATGCCCTTTTGAGCCTTGAGCAGGAGTCAGATTATCTGGAATTGGATAGCAGTCAAATTCGGGGTAATTTTGGGCAGTTAATAAGGTAGGATTAAGAGTTTTTAAATAGGGGAAAAGATTTGTGGCATAGTTGCTTATACCTGTAGGTTGGTCAAAGAGAATTGATAAGTTAACTAATACTTTACTCATTTATAGCAATCCGTGCAGGAGTTGTGAAAAATTTTAAGTTCTGTAGGGTGGGCACTGCCCACCAGATCCGGGTTTTGGTGGGCAGTGCCCACCCTACTACGTGTATTTCTGGATTTTTCACCTATGTAATAGGATTGCTATATATCAAAGTTAACCCGCTCATAAATCTGACGGTGGGGAATTTGGTAGTTAGCTGAAACAGCTTAGCATTATGAATAAATATTTATTAAAAATTCGTAATTCGTATTTTTCACACGGGGATTTAAACCCCAACTGAAAAATGACCAAACCCCTTTTTAATTACGAATTATGATGAAGCTTATATTTTAAATAAAGTAACACACCGGAAAATTTACCAAATGCTACTTGAGGTTTGACGGCTATTAAGATGATAGCGTAAGAAATAAGTCGAATAAATCGCGCGAGGGTCACCAACTTGTTTGTATATCTATCTAAAGTAAATAAGTAACTATAGGTACTATGTTTAATTTTTCGGAAAATATATTTATTCGTAATTGAAGATGGCTGATGTTTCACTCCAAATTGCTTGGTTACTGCAATTAAATGTCCTTGATTGGCACAGCGTCTGCAAAAATCAAAATCTTCATAGTAGAGAAAGTAAGCAGGGTCAAACTGAGGGCATTCACGAAAGTTACGAAGATTAACGATCAGGCTACAACCCGAAACCCAATCGCAAGTAACATAATCTGCATCTGTATTTGTTAACAAATCTTGAGTTACGATTGCTCCAGTAGTGGGAATAAAGCAACCACCAGCAAACCAAACTTCGCCTATAGGAGTATAAACAATCGTGCCGAGGATTGAAATTTCAGGATACGACTCAAAGAATGAGTTAACTTTATTCAGAATATTTTCCACTAGATAAGCATCTGGATTAATTATCCAGACAATTGCCAGGGGGTCTTCAGCATAAATAAACTTTAGACCTAGATTACAAGCATTACCAAAGCCAAGATTATTTTTAGCATCAAAAATTAAGACAGTCTCACTTTTGAGTGAGTCTATAGAATCGTCGTCAGGGGAGTTATTGATGATAACTGTTTTATAATCAACATTTTTTATGACTGGTAGAGAACTGATTAATTTGGTTACGAGAGTTGTGGAATAATAGTTTATTGTTAAAAAGTAAATCATCGATTTTATTGTTAGTTGTTAGTTGTTGGTTGTTGGTGAGCCAGCGCTCTCCGGAGGGTCTCCCTCCGTAGGCGACTGGCGATAATCGAAGCGTTAGCAACGCTCGTAGCGTCACCCGAAGGGTTGTTGGTTGTGGTTTTTTCCACT
>CAZZYE010000812.1:0-4095 GCA_964658145.1 uncultured Stigonema sp. | reverse complement strand
TTAAAAATGACCAAGAGACAAAAAAAGGGCTGCTGAAAAGAGCAACCCTCAAATTGAACAAAATTTTTTTTAATCAATGATGGATACTAAACCAGCCACTGTTAAAGATTTTATGCAATCTCCGGTTTTGGTATTAAATTCCTGCACAATTGGTTTTTTATTGAAAGGGTCTCTTACTGGTTCCGAGTCTTTTAAATGCGGATAACTGCTAGGCTCGTTGATGACAAGGCGATCGCACGGAATGTGATCCGACAAAATTGCACTTGCCATCATGCCCGTATGAATCTCTAGATGAGCTTCTCTTGGGGCTTCAAACACTAACCGTTGTCCTGGAAAAACAACCCGTTCAAAGTACCAGTTGGGAATATCCGAGATGCGAGCCACCTGTATTTTGCTCGTGGCATTAACGTAGCAGCAGAGAATCTTACCTGATTGCTCAGGTGGTAGAGAATCTAATATTTGAGCCATAACTGCTGAGGATCTGTACGCCACAATTTTATATTACACTTGCAAAATTAACACTGAGTGATCCCCACATGCTGTAACTCCGACTACCAACTGAACTTTTCTAGATCATTTCTATCTTCAATTATGGTGACAATATGAAAATTTTGTAAAAATCTATGCCTTTTTTGCATCTATATATTATGCACTGAACAATTACTATATTTACTAGCCTGCTGAAAAAAGCTATACCTTCCGCAAGGCTAGTAACTATCCCCTAGCCTTGACAATAGCTAATTCCTCTGTTGCTTATTTCCTCTATCCCAAGACCAATATGTATGGATAATCGCTACGAACGTGAATCACGGAATGTTATTGTAAAGGTATAGGTTAACCAGTTTCATCACATCTATATATACTAGGCATCTAAAGTGCCTGATAATTTTTGCTGTTTCCTCAAATGGTAATAGAAGGTAAATTTTTCATAATAATTGGTTGAAATGTCAAGTACGATGGTAATAGAGAAGAGTAACTCAAAAAAACTTTAAGAACAAATTTTGATCTCCTATTCTTATAAGGAACGGCAAGATGGAAGTGAAAACACCAATTATCGAAAACAGAATTCTTTACGTTCGCCTTCCTTGTAACCCTATCTTTCCGATTGGGGTTGTCTATCTTAGCGATCACGTCCACAAGCTGTTTCCCACAATCGAACAGCGCATCTTTGACCTCGGAACTGTACCACCCTTAGATTACGCTAGGGAAATGGATCGCTGTATCGATGAATTTAAACCAACACTGTTAGTCTTTTCTTGGCGGGATATCCAAATTTATGCTCCCGTAGGCGGACGTGGTGGAAACCCACTGCAATACTCCTTTGAAATCTTTTACGCTAAAAATCCCCTCAAGAAATTACATGGCGCATTCGGAGGCTTGCGCGTCCTCACAGGTTACTTTACAGAACTGTGGCGTAACCAGGTATTAATTAAACGCGGATTCAAACGTGCGCGGAAATATAATCCAGATACCCGCTTAGTTGTAGGTGGGGGTGCAGTCAGCGTGTTTTACGAACAGTTGGGTAGAACCTTGCCCAAGAAAACAATAATATCAGTGGGTGAAGGCGAAACACTGCTAGAAAAACTGTTAACAGGAAGAGACTTTAGGGATGAACGGTGTTATGTAGTCGGAGAAACTCAACCACGCGATCGCCTGATCCACGAACAACCGACTCCAGTACAAAAAACCGCTTGTAACTACGACTATATAGAAAGCATTTGGCCTGAATTTAACTATTACCTACAAGAAGAAGACTTTTACATCGGTGTGCAAACCAAACGTGGTTGTCCCCACAACTGCTGTTATTGCATTTACACCGTTGTCGAAGGCAAACAGGTACGCATCAACCCCGCCCTTGAAGTTGTTGCCGAAATGCGCCAACTTTACGATCGCGGCATTCGCAACTTTTGGTTTACCGACGCCCAATTCATCCCAGCCCGAAAATTTATTGATGATGCTGTAGAACTGCTACAGAAAATCGTCGATTCGGGAATGACGGATATTCACTGGGCAGCATACATCCGTGCCGACAACCTCACCCCCCAATTGTGCGAGTTGATGGTACTTACCGGCATGAACTACTTTGAAATCGGTATTACCAGTGGTTCTCAGGAACTAGTGCGGAAAATGCGCATGGGTTATAACCTGCGAACTGTCTTGCAAAACTGTCGCGACTTGAAAGCAGCAGGGTTCAACGACTTAATTTCCGTCAACTACTCCTTTAACGTCATTGACGAACGCCCCGAAACCATTCGCCAAACCATCGCTTACCACCGCGAACTAGAACGTATCTTTGGTGTTGATAAAGTCGAACCGGCCATCTTCTTTATTGGACTACAACCCCATACCCATTTAGAAGAATACGCCTTCAAAGAAGGCATTATCAAACATGGCTACGATCCAATGAACTTGATGCCGTGGAATGCCAAAAAATTATTGTGGAATCCCGAACCCCTTGGTTCCTTCTTTGGCGAAGTTTGCTTACAAGCATGGCGGCAAAACCCTAATGACTTCGGACGCGAAGTCATGAAAATATTAGAACAAAAACTGGGTTGTGCCGACTTAGAAGAAGCACTTTCCGCACCTATTGAAACAAAAGAAAAACAACTAGTAAGCGTTTCATAACCTGTAGGGTGGGCATTGCCCACCATTTGAGTATGTGGTGGGCAGTGCCCACCCTACTCTCTTCCCTCTCTTGGCGTCCTTAGCGTCTTGGCGGTTCGTTTAAAAACCCAACACCCATGTTAGAAGGCTCAATACTCCAACAGCTGCAAGCAGCTCATACTAACAGCATTAGACCAATTAGATTCGGCGTCTACTACAAAAACACCTTAGTTTCCCTGTGCCATGCGCTGGAAGACCATATTTTAACCGACGACAGTAAACCCCTAGTTATCTCAGCCTTCCAGCTGGGAAAATGGTATCTGCAAGAAGCGGAACGCTATGCAGATATAGCCAAGCGATCGCGCCAAATAGTCATTATGGCTGCTCCCCATAGTGGATTTGCCGAACATCCCACAAGCCAACAGCCCAATATAAATTTAGTGACATTAGATCCAGCCGATCCAGTCGCGCAGGAGTGGCACTTGATTATCCTGTCGCCACAATACACAGCTATGGTAATTTGTCAAGAGTTATCATCAGCTGATTATGGCTCTGCAGGACTCCCGGCATCGGATATGGAGCGAAAATTCTACGGCTTATGGACATTTGAGCCAGAGTTAGTGCAAGAAACAGCCCTGTTAGCGATCGCCCACATCGAACGCTACAACCCAGAACTAGCGAAAAAACTAATTGCCGACAAAGAAGAAATTCAGCTGAGTTTTGCCATACCAGAAAACTTGGGAACAGTAGTCTCCCGTGTAGTGGATTACCTCCAGATTGGGCAGGTAAACACATTGCCTACAGCAATTAGCCACCAAGCCCTAGATCGCAACTTGATTTCTAACGAAATCCAGGCATTTTTACGGATGGCGCAAATAATGGATGCTACTGACATAACCAATCCAATGGCAGCAGCAGAAGTGGTGGCGGTTTGCGAAACAATGGGGCAGCTTTTAGATCTTCCCGCATGGCAAATTAAGCGCTTACGGCTGAGTTCATTGTTACACCGTATTGATCCGTTACAAAGAGCAGAAAGTGTTCTGCTCAATGAGACTTCTACCCGCCACCAGGAAAATGCACCCAGTTGTCCTTTAATACCGGGAACACAAGTGTTGCGCACAATGCCACAGTTACGGGCGATCGCACAAATTATCACTCATCAAACCGAGTGGTGGGATGGTACAGGGGAACCAGCAGGGTTAGCAGGGGACGAAATTCCTTTAGAGTCGAGAATTTTGGCGTTAGCAGCAGACTTTCAATGGCGGGTAAATCAGAAAAAAACTTCTCAATTAACTCACCAAGAGATATTTGCTCAAGCGTTGTCAGAGTGCAGGCAAAAACAATCGCGTCGCTTTGACCCTAAACTTGTAGATATCCTAGAACTCTTAGTCATGGGTTTACAACAAGGACTCGACTTACCCCTGATGACACCCAAAGTCAGCGCCAGCATGTGGCTACTTGACCATTTTTTGAATTAAAAATTAAAAATTA
>CAZZYE010000811.1:0-4096 GCA_964658145.1 uncultured Stigonema sp. | reverse complement strand
CGCCCCTACTAACCACTAACCAATTACCGAATACTGACAAATCCAGCTTTAGAGATTAATTCCTGACCTTGAGCGGTCAGCAACAAGTTAGCATATGCTTCTCCCGCTTGCTGGTCGCTTTGATTATTTTGCATAACAATCACAAATAACCGCCTGGTAATGGGATAATCACCACTTTGAAAGGCGGCTGTATTCAATTGGTTAAGTTGTTGCGGACATTGGGATAAAGGGACGAAAGGCGGCTTGTAAGGTGGAACTAGTTGATCGGATTTCCGCCCCAGTGGTATGGATTTAACAGAACATTGTCCGACGACTTCAGTAGCTGAGGCGTAGTAAATCCCGCCCCTGTTGCTCCCCACTGCTCTCAAAGCTTGTGTTGTGGTAGGAATGAATTGGACAGTGCTACCAAACTTTCCCTTTTCTAAGATGTTCTCGACAAAAAATTCAACGGTACCGCCTTCTTCTGGGCGGCGAGAATAGGGTACGATCGGCAAATTAGGACCACCTACCTGTTGCCAGTTAGTAATCTTGCTAGTGTAGATGTCTTTGATCTGGGCGATAGTTAAACCAGGAATGCCGAGGTTAGGGTTAACGGCGATCGCAATGCCATCAATCGCCACAGGAATTTCTTTCAAGGTAAAGCCACTCTGTTGCGCCTGCTGGTATTCTTCAGGTGTCACTGAACGAGACGACTGAGAAAAAGCTAGCTGGCGATTTAACAGCATCTTGATCCCACTACCAGAACCAGGAGCACCTGTGGTGGGATCGGTGTAGCGTAGTCGAAATTGAGGCAGGTCACTTTCAATCACTGAGTCAACTACTTTGCGGATAGGCGCCCAAGTGGTACTCCCACCATAGCTAAATAGCCCAGAGGGTACATTTGACACAGAGGTAAAAGAGTCACCAGTTGACTGCCCGATCTGCTGAGATTGATTGTTGTTTAAAGCACCTATTCTAATACCACTTCCTCTAGTTAACCACCAAAATATACCCCCGACTAGCCCTAGTGTGATTACCAAGGCTAGAACTAAAACCGCTGTTTCGTTTTTTTGCGACATAGCTATTTTTAAGTTTTTTATAGTAAATAAATTTTGTGCCTCTAAGATTTGCCATAATTCTCAAATCCTATCTAGCCCTATTGTGACATTGGGACAAGGTCATACCTTTGTAAGGGCGCGGTTTCCGCGCCCCTACGGTTATATTGTGGTCTGTCCGACTGATATTCCCTGTAATACAAGATTGCCAAAATTCGTAAGAATTTTAAGTAAGGGCGCGGAAACCGCGCCCCTACGAGCCAAAACGCTACGAATTTCTGCAAAAATCTGTACTTAGACAAACAATCAAGAGCAATTTGTCAATAAAACACAATAGGACTGTTAGCAGAATATAGCGCTTTTCAATTGGGTGGAATACAGACGCTTTGTAGGGACACGGCACTGCCGTGTCCCTACCGTGTATTGCATCCAAACGAGAACTGCTATAGTTTCATGATTTGGGAAGGTTAATATTAGGTTATAGAAGGGTTAAAATAATAGTAAGTGATAATAAGATACGACAATAAACTTATTTGATTCTGACAAATCCAGCCTTTTCAATCAGTCCCTGACTCTCTTGAGTTAGCAACCAATTTGCATAAGCTTCCCCTGCTTGCTGGTCAGCTTGACCATTTTGTTTAACAATGACAAATAAATTGCGGGTAATTGGGTAACTCCCTGTGCGCAACGCTTGGGCATTTAACTGGTTACGCTTACCGGGACATTCAGACGCAGGTACTCTTGGTTCTTGGTAGGGAGGCACAAATTGATCGCTGCGCCCCAGTGGTAAAGACTTAATCAAACACTGGGGTACAACTTCTGGCGCAGAAGCATAGTAAATTCCACCAAGACTCAAAGCCACTTTTCGGAGGGCTTCAGTAGTGGTGTCAACATAACTAACGTTGGTCCCAAAACTCGCCTTTTCAAGAACATTCTCGACAAAGAAGTCTACTGTACCTCCAGCTTCTTTGGTACGAGAGTAGGGTGTGATGGGTAAGTTTGAACCACCCACCTCTTGCCAATTGGTAATCTTGCCGATGTAGATGTCTTTGAGTTGGGTGACCGTTAAACCAGGGATGTTAAGTGTAGGGTTGACAGCGATCGCAATCCCATCAATAGCTACTGGAATTTCTTTGAGACTAAATCCTTTTTGTTGAGCTGTTGCGTTTTCTTCAGCCTTGACAGAACGAGAAGATTGAGAAAAAGACAGTTGATTGTCTAGCAACATCTGAATACCAGTCCCCGATCCTGGCTTTCCTGCTACTGGTTGAGTGTAGCGTAAAATAAACTGAGGGCAGATGCTTTCAAGTACAGGGTCTACGTCTTTACGGATGGGTGCCCATGTTGTGCTACCACCATAGTTAAACGTCCCCGTTGGGATTGAAGACACGTTACATTTGTTCTGATCGCCAATGCGATTACCTGGGTTCTCATTCAGCGACTGATTCCCAACCGGAACTTGCTTTGTGCCATTAATTTGATCCCACCGTTCTAAAAGAAACCATAGACCGCCAAAGATGAAGCCAATCGTTACCAGAATGGCTAAGAAAAGCTTCAGGGTTTCATTTTTCTGATACATAAATGGCTGTTAGCACAGCTAATGTGCTTATAGCAGTAGAGATAACAATTTGTAAATAAGACGAAATAGCGATGTGAGCGCGATCGCCACCAACGCAGCTGTCAAAGGTAATATAATAACTATATATGCCATTTTGCCGACACTAGTGTGCAAAAAGGGAATAAAATATACAATTGCAAAACTAATAGCTGGAATAATTAATAAATCCCACTTTTCAATCCATCGTCTTGTTTGGGCAAAAATTAGTATTCCTAAAATCAGGGCGGAAGCAGCCAGGGTAATTATTGGGGATTTCAGTAAACTCAAAAGGGCGATCGCAATCAGTCCGCCTTCAAACCCACTAAACGCCGCCCCAATTAGCATTTCTAGTAGAGAAAATGGTTGTCTAGTTTGAGGAGAAAGTGACTGCTTTGGCGGTTGGGGTTGAGTTTGTATTGGTTGTGGTTGCGATCCAGGCTGACGGGAGTTGACTTGTGTCAGGGGTATGGACGGTGATTGTGAGTCGAGGGCATCCAGAACCTCCTGGGCTGACTGAAAGCGTAGATTTGCAGCAGCAATCAGCATTTTGTCTAAAATATCAGCAAGGTGAGGGGTAACGCTTACTTGCGATCGCCATTTCCATTGGTTGCTATAAGCATCAAATAACTTAGTTATTTCTTCACCTGTCAGTAAAATGACAACAGTTACAGCCAAAGCGTATAAGTCTGTGGATGGGAACACTTGACTCCCAGCCATTTGCTCTGGTGGTGCAAATCCCATAGAATAAATTCCAGTGGAGGTAGCAGCTCCAACCGGGGCGTTTGTTACCTGCTTGACTGCTCCAAAATCTAGCAGGAATATTTTACCATCACGACGACGCATGATGTTAGAAGGTTTGATGTCTCTGTGAATAATGCCTCGGCTGTGGACAAACTTCAGTACTTTGAGAATTTCTCGTAGTACCTCTAAGACTTCAAGTTCCGAGAATTTGCCCTTACTCGCTAATTCTTCCTCTAAATTTTGTCCATCAATGTATTCCAGTACTAGATAAAAAAACTGGTCTTGCTGTCTTGGTTGCAAGCCAGGAACAAATAGGGGGAAGTAAGCATACAAGTCAGGAATTTGGCTGTTTTGATTGCCTATTTCCTCTAACACTACTGCTTCTCGTTCAAACAGGTCTTGCGCCAGTTGCATTTGAGTGGGACTCAAATTTCCAGCCGGCAGAAATTGCTTCACTACGCAAAGGCGCATTCCTGGAGTATAGCGATCGCGTGACAAAAATGCTGCTCCAAATCCGCCCCGCCCTAGCACCTTGGTTGGTAGATAGCGTCCGACCAAAATCAGCGGCATGCCACAACTAGTACAGAATTTCTGCTGCACAGTTTGCAGCGTCACACGATCATCTAAATCCGGAAAGTTGTTTTGCGGACGGGGGCAGCGTGGACGAGTGCAGTAAACTTCCATGATTCGCCATTAGTCAATAGTCATTGGTCATCGGTCATCA
>CAZZYE010000810.1:0-4099 GCA_964658145.1 uncultured Stigonema sp. | reverse complement strand
AAAACTTAGTAGTTTTGCCGCCTGACCAAATGAAGCTGTTGAGGCTAAAGACTGTTCGGTAATCAGTGGTTTCACTTGATCACTAAAGTTGCTGTACGACAACTATAAATACAAGATACTGTTAAAAGACAAGGCTGTCAATATAAAAGTAAACTTGTAGTATTGCAACTAAACTTGTCAACACAGTTGAGTCGTTACAGCCGCAGTGAACATCAAAAGCAAACAAAAACTGATTGAAATTATTAAACTGGCTCGTGGTTCAATGAGTCAGCGAGCCTTTGGCAAGGTTTTGGGAGTTTCTGCTACTGCTGTTCAGATGTGGGAAAAGGGCGTGAAGGTGCCAGACACTGAAAATTTAGCTCAGATCGCAGCTCGCGCTGGCTACACAATGGAAGAGCTACTCTCCTGTTTGGAGGGTAAGCCAATACCAGAAACCTCTGACTTAAGCCTGATTCTCAGACAGATTAACCATATGCCTCTGTCTCAAGTGGCTCAGATTGCTCAAGCAGCAGCAGCTCGATTTGCTGCTGTTGCGGAGTCTTTGGGTGATGAGGTAAAAGCAAGTTGAAATAGGAAAATGAACCGCAGAGGACGCAGAGGACGCGGAGGAAGAGAGGAGAGAGGTTTGTGCTTTCTGGGTGTAGCTGATGTTTGGTTGTGATTATTTTCCAATATGAGTGGCAATAGTAGTTAGTAATAAAAGAAAGGCAATTTCTAATACATAGCTGACTTATACACTGGGATTAAGTAGACCATCCTAGAGATAAGTAGATGGACAAAAATATTTACAGTCATTGCGAGCGAAGCGAAGCAATCCCAGCCCTTGCGATTGCTTCATTTCGCTTCGCTCCATTCGCAATGACATTGTGTAATTAATTCTGTCCGACTACTTAGCCGTGACATTTGGGGGTGGGGATGCGCATCATCTCTCGACGTTAGACGCGATCAATCGCGTCTCTACAAGATTTTTCCACTTGACTTTTTCTTTAAAACTGGTATTTGCCCGTGTGCAAGGTTTTCCATTTGAATGGCAACTATACCTTCATCAAAGGCTCTTTGAAAATTATCTTGATTATCTGAATTTTTATACCCCAGCCCATCATAAAATCCTTGAGCAAATACAATCGCTGCTAGGTCTTGAATCGGCTGGTTCATTCCAATGGTGTAGTTAATATATTGGCTAATTGCCGTTGCTGGTTTTTCTGAATAACAGGCATGGATCATATGCCTAAATCGTTTTTACCCGAGCTGCTCCACAAATTTTGGTGACCACTGGTGAATAAAACACGAGAAGTTAAATCTCAAACAAGTAACTTCCAGTTATTGATGTTTCTTATTGACTATACAGGCTGTGTGTCGAATTGGGATTTTGCCTTTGCTGAAACATTGGAGCTAAGGGAGCATCTCACCTTTGCAAATTGCCCTCAGACTAAAGTCTGGGGCTACACAAACAAAGCCTGCCTCCGCAGGCTAATAAAACTGTTTTTACAAAAGTGAGATGCTCCCGGAGCTAACCTGGAACCCCGAAGTTCCTATTAGACAAGGACCAGCCCTTTCAAGGTGAACCAAAAACTTGGAAAATCATGCCCGATTTTCGACATTTGACCTGATCCCAAGGGGAGACGGTGCGCGAACGCGGTCTTCTCCCAAGGGGAGACGCTTCGCGAACGTGTCTTCGCGGTTAAAAAATATTTTTTAACCACGTAGACCGAAGGTCTTCCCGAAGGGTAGACGCGAAGAACACGAAGAAAAACTTCATTTTTACGCTTCACCTTGAAAGGGCTAGGTTTAGGACTTACGCATTGACAAAATAGGCAGAGAATGCATGGAATAAATCAGGAAGAAATAGGCGATCGCTAACCACCAAAGGTGTTTAAAGACATAGGACTTACGCACTATACAAATTGAGCATCATGTGTATAATGGAATACGGTCGTTTCATCTCGTAGCATTGACCACATGGTAAGGGCGCGGTTTCCGCGCCCTTACAGCCGCCTGATTCATCCCACGGCATACAAGACTATTTCTGTCAATGCGTAAGTCCTAAAATTTGTGAAAACAGACAGCATTTTCTATCGCCTATTCCAAGAATTCCCTAGTATTTTCTTTGAACTAATTGGGGAACCGCCCGAAGAAGCTAATGCTTATAAATTCTCTTCAGTAGAAATTAAGCAAACATCTTTCAGAATCGATGGAGTATTTCTGCCTACACAAGAAGGCGAAAACACGGCTTACTTTGTGGAAGTTCAGTTTCAATCTGATGATGAAATTTACTCCCGGCTATTTTCCGAAATCTGTTTGTATCTGCGCCAGAATAAACCCAAAAACGACTGGTGTGCAGTCTTAATTTATCCCACTAGTCCTCCCAGACACAGGAGATATAAAACATTACCGTGAATTCTTTGCTTCTGGGCGAGTTAGTCGTATTTATATCGATGAGTTAGGTGAAACTGAATCGCTACCAGTAGGCATTGCTATCATTAAATTAGTGATTGAAAATGAAAATACAGCAATTGAACTTGCAAGGCAGTTAATCGACAGAACCAGACAACAGATCAACTCACCACCGCAACAGCGGCAATTATTACAATTAATAGAGACGATCTTAGTTTACAAGTTTCTTAACATGAGTCGGGAGGAGATAGCAGCAATGTTTGAATTGGGCGACCTCAAGCAAACAAGGTTTTATCAGGAAGCGTTTGATGATGGTGTCCGTCGGGAAAAGTTGAGAACAGTACCTCTATTGTTAAAATTAGGGTTGACTGTGGAAGAAGTGGCACGGGAGTTAGGTTTAAGCGTAGAGGAAGTGCAGCAAGCAGCACCTCATCAGCAATCCTCTTAATACTGTGTTGTCAAAAAGTGCTGATGTAGTAACGATCGCGCCCCTGCTGCTAGGCTTGGTAAAGTGGGCGGAGGGCAGCGGCAATTAAGGCTTGGGGTTTGTGCGCTAACCCTGTCGAACAGTTGTCCAACTCATCATATAAATGCCCATAATTGCTTGCTATGCGATCGCTTGAGCGTGACTGCGGAAAATCGCACATATTGTTTATGATAACTGTGGCACTAGACGAGCTATTTAGTAGTCATTAAAACTGGTATTTGTCCCTGTGCAAGGTTTTCCATTTGAATGGCAACTATACCTTCATCAAAGGCTCTTTGAAAATTATCTTGATTATCTGAATTTTTATACCCCAGCCCATCATAAAATCCTTGAGCAAATACAATCGCTGCTAGGTCTTCAATTGGCTGGTTCATTCCAATGGTGTAGTTAATATATTGGCTAATAGCATGAGCGGATGTTTCTGAATAACAGGCATTTAGCAGCACACAGTTAACATATTCAGCATGCAGTTTAAACAATGCAGCTAATCCTTCTGGTGATACAGGTTTGTGGTTTCCTGCATCGTCCTCTAACATTAGGCTGCCATTTTCTATACCATGTCCGCAGAAATGGACGATTTGGGGGCGTAGTTCTGCGATCGCCCTGCGAATATCTTGAGGACGTACAGCAGTTCTTTCATGAATTTCAAATAAATCTCGTTTTGTAGCGCGTTCGATAGCTGCCCTAATTTCCCGCATTTCTTTATCTAAACGCAAATTGTGTGGTTGCGGAATTGCTGCCAAAATCAAGATTTTTTGCTGTATACTTTTGATATCAGAGTCTTTTACTGAGTTTAGTGCAGCTTCAATTTCATTTAATTTATCACTAAGCTTATTGAGATCATTCTCCTGTTCTTGAATCTGCTGTTCGTATTGAAACTTACGCGATGGATCAGTTTCAATAATTAAAGCGTTTCTTATCTTCGCGACTTTCTCACTTTGGAGTTCATACAATTTTTCATAGGAGTGTCTTTCTCGTTCCAATCGACGCCGTTGCTCTTCTGTTAGCATATTAAGTACTTATAAAAACAAGGTTCCGCGACTCTTATCATATGTAGCAAGACTGCTCCTTAGTAGGGTGGGCATCAAGACTTTTCGGTTAGTCCGATGAACCTCGGAGATCCCCCCAACCCCCCTTAAAAAGGGGGGCTAATAAAACCAAGTTTTTTGCTCTTATTCCCCCCTTTTTAAGGGGGGCTAGGGGGGATCTTCAGTATTG
>CAZZYE010000809.1:0-4117 GCA_964658145.1 uncultured Stigonema sp. | reverse complement strand
GCAGTGCCCACCCTACGTGTATTTCTGGAATTTTCACAACTGAAATAGGATTGCTCTAGTAATGGAAGAGAAGAAAAAACCGCCCTTCAATGACAAAGAAGCGCGAATTTACAATGTATTAACAAACAATTGCTTGCAGTGTTTGCCGCTTCAAGCACTGTCTTCATCCTTTTTCAACCCCTTAGATAAATCTCTGGGGTTTTTCTTTTTACATTTGACTTTTTACTTTAAAACAGGGTTAGGCAGATGAGAAAATTACTAAAGCGATTTACAGAAGCTACCAAAGATGAAAACTTTATGTACGCCATCGAAAATATGGAGGTGCTAGTTTCCAAAGTTCTTTCAATTTTTCTGGTGCTGGTGATTTTGGTAGCGATCGTGGAACTGGGAATTTCTATTTTTAAAGAATTATTTAACACACACACAGGCACGTTTAGCACAAGATTGCTTAACATTTTTGGCTTATTTTTAGATGTTTTAATTGCTTTAGAAATTTTAGAAAATATCACGGCGTATCTGCGAAAACATGTTTTTCAAGTTGAATTGGTGATTGTCACCTCTTTAATTGCAGTTTCCCGAAAGATTATTCTTCTTGACCTAGAAAAAGTACCAGGTATTGATATCATTGGTTTAGGAGTTGCCATTCTTGCTTTATCAATAAGTTATTGGATTATTCGCCGTAGCAATGTTAGAAATACAAACTAAACAGGAACTGCAATAGAAATGACATTTTTTGAATTCGAGGCAGATTTTGTTGATTCTCTACGTTGCATTCCCATGCAGGTACGCTGCAAACTCGATACTTGTGGCATTAAATTAAAGTTATCCGATTGGAGTCACATGACTAAAGATGAACGTCAGGCAATGGTAGAATTACCTTGCTCTACGGAAACTGAAATTCAAGCATATCGGGTACATATTCAGCAGCTAATTTTACAACGTACTGGCACACCACCAGCAGAATTACCCATTGATCCCGATCCGGCATGGATGGATGCTACCACCGTGCCAGAACCCCTTCAGGAGAAAGTAAGAGAATTAGGTCTTAGCCTTACCCTTCAACAGTGGGCGACATTAACTCCCCTAGAGCGTTTTGCCTTAATTAAACTAAGCCGCCCAGGACATGAAAACGAAAACTTTCCTAAAGCCTTGAAGGAGTTCCATCTGCTTTAAGTAGGTACAAATAAACTCAAAATCGGGCGGGCTTTCCTGCCATTTGTGTCAATTTAACTCATTAGCGCGTATCTCAGGGCAAACGCATCTTATTTTTAGAATGCTTACTACGCAAAGGTTTCAACCATTATTTAGTTTGGTAACTAAAATTTGAACCCCTTGCTGGGCATGAATTACAGAATTTAGATGCGTTTGCCGTAGCGCGTATCTCGGCTCAACCTCTACTTGGCTGCTAAAAATCCCTTTATTGTTGCAATGGAAATACTAACGACAGGGTGTTCAAATATTGCTTTCAATGCTTCTGTACCCCCCTCTTTTAAGGCGTTAAGTAGTCGCTGTTTGAGAGTTGGGTTAGCCTTGATTTGTTCTTTGATAGCCTCAGTTGCAACAGCTTCCTTACAAGGATGCGGTTGAGGTCGTCGTAAGTGAGGATGCCTTTAGTTTCAGTTTTTAGTGTTTTATCGCTGAGTAAAGCATAAATACCTTTGGTAACTCACATCTTGCACCACCGCTCTTATACCGGGTAAGAGTGCGAATCTGTAAAGCTGAAACCCTTAATTTATCGTTTATAAACCCGGTTTCTCTCACCTTGTTGCGAATGGTGCAAGATATCAGTCTACGCCACTAGCAACATATGAAAGAAACACATTTTTCTTCATTTCCTGAAAGCCATGCCATATAAGGGTTGGAGAATGTGTTTCTTGAGAGTTAAGCAAAACCTACAGACGTAACACCAGATAGCTTAAACATGTCCTTCAATCGTAGTTAATCGCAAATAAAGCTGATGAATACTACAGGGTATACGAAGGGTTAACAGTAGTGGAGAATGCCCGGTATCCACTACCTAAAGATGTCCCTCAATTATTTCGTCGTGCAGCTATCAAGAAAGCGATCGGTGCTTATAAGTCTTGGAAAACCCATTATGACAAATGGGAATCTACAGCAACAAAGCGACGAAAACACCGACCACCACTACAACCACGCTCATTCAACTTCAATCCAGTATTTTATGCTGGGATGTGGAAGGATGATACGGGCAGTTCAATCATGCTCAAAATCCGTAGAAATGGTACTTGGGCATGGGTTAAGTTTCAATACCAGGGTTACGATTTTGGGGCAGATTGGGTAAAAGCATCCCCAACCGTTACTCTGAAAGGGAAACTGGCTCATCTAGATTTCACTGTTGAGAAATATATCTTAGCAACAGGAGGATTAAAAACCGTCATCCAGAGTCCAGATTTACGGATTTGCTCTGTGGATCTAGATTTAGATGGAAACATTGCAACTTGCAGCATCTTAGAGAGCAAAGATAACGGCTTGGTAAATGAAATTAGCCGAATGACAGTTCAAGGTCACGCCAAACACGTCAGTCGAAGGTGCGCGCGATCTAGGAATAGCAGCAAGTGCAATGAAGAAGACCAAAAAAGTTGATCTCGGTTTTGCTAAAAACAGATTTCAAAAGATAACTAGAAGAGAACGGAATGAAGGGTTTCGAGTCGCAAATGAAATAATCTCGTTTGCCCATTGACACGGATGCAAAGTGATTGTATTTGAGCATTTAGGCAACCTCAAGCCTAAACGTGGCAAATATTCACGTCGCTCAAATCAAAAACGTGCTTACTGGCTCAAAGGAAAGATTGTAGATAATGTGCGTCGCATCGCCTATCAAAAGTATGCGATTCTAACTGCTAGAGTTAACCCAAAAGATACATCCAGACTTTGTGCTGTTGATGGTACAGAAGTATGGAGGGGCAGCCATTATCTCCCGACACTTTTAGAGTTCTGTGAGGGCTATAAATATGGCGGCAAATGCTACGTTACCGTTACTGGATATCGCGGTAATTCCGGTCTAAATGCTGCAAGAAATATTGGGCTAAGGTTCTTAGCCCGTTCGTTTGGACAGCCGAAGAAAGGAAGTACAGAGGAAGGTGTCCTTATCGAAAAAAGCCAAACCTGTAAAGGTTGGGTTTGATAAGGTTGCAAGCAACGTACAGCTGCTTCTGTACTCCAATCTTATCAAAGGTGCTGTGTATGTGCCTGGTCTTTCTCCTACCATCCTACGCCTGCCTGGTTGAGCGCACGGCGCTACGATTCTAGACAAAGCGCTCACAGAGGAGAAAACAAACAAGTAGTTATGGTTGACTCCGTTTGACTATGCTATGCGATTACACCATGCCCAATCTTATTTGTTGAACAGAAGTTACGCTGGTTTGCGCGATCGCTTTGACAACAAGAAGTTACAATAAAATGATAGCTGTCCAAAAGAGATTATTTCTAATCTGGAAACAGACTGGAGACTCAAATGACCCCAGCAACAATCGCAATATCCACAAAGGAATCACCTCTGCTGTTTGAGGGACTGACTTGGGGAGAGTTCAAAGCAGTTGAGCAATTGTTAGACCGTCCTGGATATCGGCTTTCTTTCCTGGATGGAGTTTTGGAGATCCGACGAATGCCAGGTGAACCCCACGAAACTGTTAAGGAAAGAATCGGCGCTTTGTTAGAACTATACCTGCTGATGGCAGGGTTTGACTTTACCCCAACTGGTTCCATGACCCTGGAAAGTGAAGCAGTCACTGTCAAGCGAGAGGCTGATAAATCTTATAAACTTGCCCCAGGTCGAGTGCGTCCCGATCTGGTGATCGAGGTGGTGTTTACCAGTGGCGGTATCAACAAATTGGAGGCATACAAGCGACTCTTGATTCCGGAAGTGTGGTTTTGGGAAGACGGCGTGTTAGAGGTCTATCACCTGCGCTTAGAGGGAAAGACGGTAGAATATGAAAAGATTTCCAGTAGTCAGGAAGTCAAAGGAATCGATTTGGATTTGTTGTTACGTTGCATCAATATGGTGAATCATGTGGATGCTATCAAGACGTTTCAACAGGGGTAAAGAAAAAGCGAGAACCTTGAATCGTTGACAGTAAACATCGCCACGTTAAACATC
>CAZZYE010000808.1:0-4118 GCA_964658145.1 uncultured Stigonema sp. | reverse complement strand
AAACGACAAGCTACGAATAACTTTATAGGATGTTCTCTCTCGTAGTCGGGTGACAAAAAACTTGTTTGATTGCGTAAACTCATCGAACCACGGAAATTTGAAAAACCCTAAATCAAAAATCAGCAATCCACCAATTGGTAGGCGTTCAAGTAATTGAGCGCACCAGGTTTTATCATTGGCTTTGCAGTTTTCTGTATACCAAGTTGTGACGGGGCGATGGGTAAATGCTTCCACCACCATCATGATTTTTCCTGCTAGGGTTTTTTCTTCTGAATTCAAGGCTTTGAGTTTACGTCGCAGTTGTTCGAGCGTACTTCCATCCGCAATCCATATTGCTGTGAAGCTTTCTGAGACTGGCTGCCAATCCTTTGGTATTGTTACTAAATTACTGCGATCGCTCATCCGAGACATCACCTGCTCAAAAACGATCATAAACAAGTTTGTTGGTAATGTCCTGAGCCTTTTTGATAGTGCTTGGACACTGACTTCGATTCGTCCCACCCACAACAATCCTTCTTCATGCAATACACGCTCCACTTCTCGCAATCCTGGTATTTGACGATAAACCAGGCTTAATACCACCGCCATCATTACTGGTAGTGTCAGTATTCTGTCGCGCAATTTTTTCTCGTCTTTACCTTCACATAACCGTAATGGTTTGAAATTATTTGGTGACAGCAGTGAGAACAATTCTTTTTCGATTTCTTCGATTGGCGGGAATGGTACATGTTTTTGCTGCCGTAAGTCTGGATTTCCTTTGTATGCTGGACGCTTTGCACCCATGATGTATCCCTAAGAACATCTATATCAATGTTCTTAGATTACATCTTATGGTTACTTTTCGCTTAAGTTGACACCAATGAACAATGTTGTGCCCCTACCAAGGGATTCATTTGTAGCAATCATTTTTAGAATTGGTATTACAGAGAATGTAGGATTTGAGGAGCAAACTGGTTTTTTGAGCGCACAGTAATTGGTCAAGCTACTGATGAATTATAGTCTGTGAAAATACAGTGATTAGTTGTAATTTTTGATAGCAGCAACCCGTTCGCTCTTGGAAAGGCGAGTAAATGGATATGCGATCGCATCGCATGCTTGTTTAGGACACCTTTGTTGCAAATTATTATCTAGGGTTCTTTATGAGTTTTTGTAAAGAATTGAGGAGTTATGGGGAAAACTTTCCTCCTAAAACTGAGAATTAGCAGGGGGTTTTTCGATCACCAGTAACTGCAAAGCTTGGGGGTACTATGTCTGGGATGATTACTCGTTGGTTCTTAGGGATGGTGATGGGTAGTACGGTAGGTAGTGCGATCGCTTTGGGGGCAAATTGTTCTTATGCCCAAATCACCCCAGATGCCACTCTACCCAATAATTCTACTGTTAAGCTAGAAGGTAACACCAGAACTATTGAAGGCGGAACCAGAGCGGGTGGTAACTTGTTCCACAGCTTTAGAGAGTTTTCAGTTCCCACTGGCGGCACTGCTTTCTTTAATAATGCAACAGATATTCAGAACATCATTAGCCGAGTAACGGGTGGGTCAGTTTCTAATATTGATGGGATAATCCGCACCCTAGGCACAGCTAACCTGTTTTTGATAAATCCGTCGGGGATTATTTTTGGGCGTAATGCTTCATTGAATATTGGTGGTTCTTTTGTAGCGACAACTGCCAATGCGATTCAATTTGGTAATCAAGGTTTTTTCAGTGCCACAAATCCGAATACTCCTGAACTGTTAACGGTTAATCCTTCAGCTTTACTATTTAACCAAATTCGTGCCGCATCTATCGAAAATAACTCACTTAAAGACTCTAGTTTAGATCCATCTTCTGTGTTTATAGCAAGGGGTTTGCGCGTACCAGATGGCAAGAGTTTGCTGCTTGTAGGCGGTGATATCAACATCGATAATGGAGGTTTGTATGCTTTTGGTGGACGAGTTGAATTAGGTGGTTTAGCTGGTGCGGGAACAGTTGGATTGAATGGGAGTGGTAATAATCTGAGTTTGAGTTTTCCCAATAGTGTAGAAAGAAGTGATGTGTCCCTTAGTAATGGCGGTAGGGTAAATGTAACAGCTGGCGATGGTGGAAGTATCGTAGTCAATGCTCGAAATTTTCAGATGACAGAAAGTTTGCTGGGTGCAGGAATAGGGAGAAGACTGGGTTCTAATAGTAGTAAGGCGGGAAATATTGAGGTTAATGCAACTGGAATCATAAATCTTAACAATCAGAGTCTCATTACTAATGATGTGCGACCAGAAGCAAATGGACAAGGCGGTGATGTCAGTATCAGTACTAACACGTTGCAAGTCGAGGGTGGGGCACAAGTGGGTGCTACTACATTTGGTCAGGGCAAGGGGGGAAGTTTGAAAGTTAATGCCCAAGATGTGCAACTGACTGGTACAAGCGCCGATGGTCAGTTTGGCAGTGGCTTGTATGCTTCCACAGAGGCGAACTCAACAGGAGATGCAGGAAATTTGACGATTAAAACTAATACCTTGCAAGTTAAAGATGGGGCAGAGGTGAGTGTTAGTACATTTGGTTCGGGCAAGGGGGGAAGTTTGAGAGTTGATGCCCAAGATGTGCAACTGACTGGTACAAGCGCAAGCGCCGATCGTCAGCTTGCCAGTGACTTGGTAGCTTCCGCAGATTCAACAGGAGATGCAGGAGATTTGACGATTAAAACTAATACCTTGCTAGTCAAAGATGGGGCACAGGTGAGTGTTAGTACATCTGGTTCGGGCAAGGGGGGAAGTTTGAGAGTTGATGCCCAAGACGTGCAACTGATTGGTACAAGCACTGATGGTCAAGCTGCCAGTGGCTTGTTTGCTTCTGCACAACCAAATTCAACAGGGGATGGAGGAGATTTGACGATTAAAACTAGTACCTTGCTAGTCAAAGATAACGCAAGTGTCTTTACTGGTACATTTGCCTCTGGCAAGGGGGGAAACTTGACCATTAATGCCCAAGACGTGCAACTGATTGGTGGTAAATCAGCCAATGGTCAGTTTAACAGTGACTTGAATGCTTCCGCACAACCAAAATCAACAGGGGATGCGGGGGATTTAACTATTACTACTAATACCTTGCTAGTGCGAGATAGAGCAGGCGTAATCGTGGAAAGTTTCGGCAGGGGAACCGCAGGCAATCTAACAGTTAATGCTCGCTCTATCCTTTTAGACAATGACGCCTTATTCAGCGCTAGCACACAAAGCGCTCTTGTTGACCCCAACACAGAGCACGCGACAATTAATATTAACTCACGAGATTTGATCATGCGTCGTGGCAGCAACATATTTACCAACGCAAGGGGCGAAAATGTCCTCGGCGGCAATATCAACATCAATAGCGATATCATTGCCGCCTTAGAAAACAGCGACATCAGCGCCAACTCTGCCAACTTCCGTGGTGGAAAAGTTAAAATTAATACACAGTGTATCTTTGGCACACAGTTTCGAGATGCACCTACTTCAAAAAGTGACATTACCGCTACTGGGGGAAGTCCTGAGTTTAGCGGCACCGTGCAAATCAACACTCTCGGTATTGACCCAACTCAAGGCTTAGTTAACTTGCCAGTCATACCAGTTGACACTAAAGTAGCACAGGGCTGTTATGCGGGTGTTCGTCAAGCACAAAGTGAATTTATTATCACAGGACGCGGCGGCTTGCCCCCTAACCCAGGAGAACCCCTCAGCACTGATGCAGTTTATGTAAATTTAGTTACACTTGAAAACCCAGAAGCACGACACGAAGAGCGCAACAGAGCTACTCAGTCGCAGAGTCACACAACAGAGCATCCACACAAATCCAGTTCTGCCAATCCCCCGACTCAAATTGTGGAAGCCCAGGGCTGGATAGTTAATAAAAATGGTGATGTGGAACTGGTCGCGTTTGCACCAACTGCTACTCCCCACAATCCGAGGTTCAATCCTGCATCTTGCCAGCAAGAGCGCAAATAGGTGTTTTCGTAGCAATAATAAAGTGCTGTGTGGATGTCTAACGACAAGCCACTTCGTGTCTACGCACATCATCTTCGACCCCTTTGACCCCCAATCCCTAAAAGGTTGGCATTTAGACAACAAACAGCGATATCAACCGCTAGAAGCTAACGAGTCGGGTTGGCT
>CAZZYE010000807.1:0-4119 GCA_964658145.1 uncultured Stigonema sp. | reverse complement strand
AGAAAAGAAAGTTAATATATGCAATTAAAGCTTCTACTGATGCGCGATGGGTAAAGCTCTGCCAAGGGCGATCGCATCTTAAATTTTGCCCACGACAAATTAATGGTCTTAGTATCTGTAGTATTTTTCAGGGCAATAATGTAGTATATTCGCTTACGGTATCCTAAATTTAGGAGTTAGCAACTGTTTTGTTTGGAGTTTGGAGGTCATAATGAGCGCTCTTGAGTCCACAATCACTTGCGATCGCTTTTGGGCACTGGCGTGCTTTGATCTCGATGGCACGTTAGTACCTGGAACCAGCACCGGACAACATATTGCAACCCGATTGGGTCACTCCTCACTGATGCGTGAAGTCGAGACACTCTATTCTCAGGGTAAGGTCACCAACTTTGAGGTCGCAGAGCGTGATGGCGCTTACTATGCGGGCTATAACACCTCCGATATTGAGATACTTCTGCGAGATGTTCCTCTGATTGCCGATATTAAGGAAACCGTGGATTACCTTGGTAGCTGTGGTATCCCATCGATACTTAGTACAGTAGCGTGGAGATTTGTTGCCGAAATTATTGCTAATAGGTTTGGCTTTGTTGCCTGGTGTGGACCAGAACTCTCGATTGATGAGAACGGGCGATTTACTGGAGAGGTTTCTCGCCACTTTGACGAGAATGATAAGCGCGATTTCGTAGAGCCCTATTGCGCCCAAAGAAATATTCCGCTGAACCGTGTCTTCGCAGTTGGTGATTCGCGTTCTGATATAACGTTGTTCAATGCAGTTGGCTACTCAGTTGCGCTAAACGGGAATGAAATAGCTCGCAAGTCAGCAAGGATAGCGATCGCAAGCGACACGTTGCTTGATGTTCTCCCCTTAATTCCAGGTCTAATACCCTCCAACAATTTTCACCTGAGTGATGATTTTGCTGAGTGAAATCGTGTTCCTTAGATATGCTGACAACTGTATCGAGAGAAATAAGCAGAGAACCAATAGAGTAATAAAAGCATTTTATTTACTGGTAAGTGCCTAAATGGTCGCATAGAGAAACGCACCGTTAGTATTTGTCAAAAGCCACTGGGGATGAGAGAATGGCCTGGATTACAAACTTTGATTCGCGCCCTCGATCGTCAACTTACCAAGGGTGGGCTGACGATAGTTATTCATGAGGTTCGCTACTATATTGCTTCAATCATTGCTACACAGAAGTGAATTTGTCCGCCGTATTCGGGGATACTGGGGAATAGAAAACAAAGTAGCTGACTTATGCAAGAAAACGATTGACTCCTATGTGCCTAAACTCATGTCAACGCAAGTGAAATTACCGCTACAAACTGAACGATTATTGATACGAGACCTTAAGGAATCTGATTGGGAAGCGGTGCCTCCATGCAAGCAACGGTACCGTCCGTCTAAAAGTCCGCGTGCAAGGAGTATGAGAGCACCAGTGAACCGATGAATCACGATTTATGCTGTGACAACAAACAAGGCAGTTGGTACATGGAGTGGAAGACATGCACTCCAAATGCCTTAAATAACCTAGTTTCACTCTGATCAATGTAACCTAAAACTCTCATACCTGCGGCAATACCTGCACGCACACCCAAAACGCTATCTTCTACAACAGTACAAGATCGAGCTTGAACTCCCATATTTTTAGCTGCATATAAGAATAGGTCGGGTGCTGGCTTCCAACTTCCAATTTCATAAGAGCTAAAGATACGCCCTTCAAATTGAGGCAGCAAGTTAGTGACACGTAAAGCTAACTTAATTTTTTCCACCGGACCACTGGATGCAACACAGATAGGTAAATTGATTTTGTCAAGAGCTGCCTCTATTCCGTCCACAGGACGCAGTTCACGCTCGAATGCCTCCGCAGTACGGGTACGAAGCTGCGTCACAAAATCTGGCGGCATCTTTTTCCCAAGCCGAAGCTCTATGACAGCAACACAATCAGCCATTTTGCAACCCTTGAATAACAACATGGCTTCTTCAAGTTCTAGTGCAAGTCCAAACTCTGCCACAAATTCAACAAGAACGCGATTGCCCAATGCCTCGCTATCTACTAACACTCCGTCACAGTCAAAAATAACCAGTTCTGTTCGCATTCAGATGATTGTTCTTGATCAACTTATATCTGATTGTTTGCTATCCACAGTAAATCACTCAAAATACGGTAGATTTATTTAATACTTGCACAGTTACTTGCAAAAAACAATACACGCGCAACTGTTAGGTAACAGTATGCGTTTTACGAGCGGCACAACAAAATTTACAACACTAACCCACAGAACAATCAAATATGGCTTTTTTGAATAAATTCAGTAAAGGTAAAATTTTGGCTTTCTCGTTGATAAATGTATTATTTTTGACTGCCTGTTCTTCCCCCTCGCCTGAATCTTCCACTGCTAATAATTCTACTCTTGGAGCTTCTGGTGGCAGTAGTGATACATTACGACTGCTTTACTGGCAAGCGCCAACTATTCTCAATCCCCATCTATCTCAAGGTCTCAAAGACTTCCACGCCAGTCGAATTACCTACGAACCGCTAGCCAGTTATGACAAAGACGGTAAATTCATTCCCTTTTTAGCAGCAGAAATCCCCTCCTTGGAAAATGGTGGACTGGCGAAAGACGGCAAATCTGTGATCTGGAAACTCAAGCAGGGAGTTAAGTGGTCAGACGGACAACCTTTTACCGCACAAGATGTGGTATTTACTTACAAATTTCTCTCCAATCCATCTGTAGGTGCTACCACCACTGCTTATTATGAAGGTGTCAAAAGCGTCGAAGCCGTTGACGATCGCACCGTCAAAATAACTTTCAAAGATGCCAATCCCGCCTGGTCACTGCCTTTTGTTGGTCAAAATGGATTAATTCTGCCCCGTCACATCTTCGAGAAATACGCTGGCGCAAACGCTAGGGAAGCCCCCGGTAATTTGGCTCCTGTCGGTACTGGTGCCTACCGAGTTGTACAATTTAAACCAGGTGACATTGTGATCTACGAGGCTAATCCTTTCTTCCGGGAAGCTAATCAGCCTTTGTTTAAGCGAGTGGAACTTAAAGGCGGTGGCGATGCAACTTCGGCAGCCAGAGCTGTACTTCAAACTGGCGACGTTGACTTTGCTTGGAACCTCCAGGTGGAAGCCCCAGTTCTCAAGCAATTGGAAGCAGCAGGTAAAGGTAAAGTAGACACTGTTTTTGGAGGTTTGGCAGAGCGCATTTTCCTTAATCAAACCGATCCAAATAAGGCAACGAAGGACGGCGAACGCTCTAGCATCGAGTTTCCTCATCCTTTTTTTACCGATAAAAAAGTGCGTCAAGCTTTTAACTATGCCATTGACCGCGATACTATTAACCAGCAGTTATACGGTCAGACTGGTCGCCCCATTTCTAATACCTTGATAGCACCAGATATTTACAATTCGCCTAATACAAAATACGAATTCGATCTCAAAAAAGCTGCCGCCGCCCTTGATGAAGCAGGATGGAAAGACAGTAATGGCAACGGTATCCGCGATAAAAATGGCATAGAGATGAGTGTTGTTTTCCAAACTGGAGTCAACCCACTGCGACAGAAGACTCAAGAAATTATTAAACAAGCATTAACATCTATCGGTGTGAAGGTAGAAATCAAAAGTATAGATCCAAGTATCTACTTTTCCGGCGATCCTTCTAATCCAGACACGGCTGCTCACTTCTACGCTGATGTACAAATGTTGAGTAACGGTAATGAAAACCCAGATCCAGGTGCTTATATGAAGGGATGGACTTGTGCGGAAATTTCTCAGAAAAAAAACAATTGGTCTCTCAATAATAGTTCACGCTACTGTAATCCTGAATATGACAAGCTCTGGAAACAGTCTACAACAGAGTTAAATCAAGAAAAACGCCGACAGTTGTTTATCCAGATGAACGACTTACTGATTAAAGATGCGATCGTGATTCCTTTAGTTGCTAGAGCCAAAGTGAGTGGAAGCAGTAACAAACTTGCTGGTGTAGATATAACCCCGTGGGATGCTGATACTTGGAATATTAAAGATTGGCGTAGAAAATAAGCACTCTTCATATCTGGTTTAACATCTTCAGTCATCATCATTTTGGTACTTTTGTAAGAGCGCCTGAATAAGC
>CAZZYE010000806.1:0-4120 GCA_964658145.1 uncultured Stigonema sp. | reverse complement strand
TAAAAACATGTTATCATGTCGATGCAGCGAAGTAAAGTAATGGCGCTAAAAAGAAAGAAAGGCTATTCAATCGAATCCAAAACAGCACGGTTTACTTTGCTTCGGGATGGATTTGACTTAAATGAAACTAAAACAGCTTTCAACGATTTAGTGTCGTTCTATTTCGCCGTTATCACTACTCATCCAGAGGGGATAAATTGTGCAGATGAACACTACAAACTTTATGAAGGGTTGACGGTAAGCAAAGATGCTGCTTACCCAATACCATTTGATACTCCTCAAGTGTTTCGTCGTGCTGCTATCAAAAAAGCCATTGGGGCATATAAATCATGGCATACAAATTACGAGAAGTGGTTAGCTAGACCACATCGAGAAAAGAAACATCGCCCACCTGTTCAACCTCGTTCTTTCAACTTCAATCCTGTGTTTTATGCAGGAATGTGGAAAGAAGACATTGGGGACAGTATCATGCTTAAAATCCGCAAGGAAAATGCATGGATATGGGTAAGATTTCAGTATCAAGGTTACGACTTTGGGGCGGATTGGGTAAAAGCTTCCCCAACCGTTACGTTAAAAGGTAAAAAGGTTTACTTAGACTTTACTGTAGAGAAATATATACCAGCGACAGGAGGACTAAAAACCGTTATCCAGAGTCCAGATTTACGCATCTGCTCTGTTGATTTAGACTTAGATGGCAGCATCGCCACTTGCAGCATACTTGAAACCGACGATAACGGAGTTGTGAATGAGATTAGCCGAATGACCGTAAAAGGTCACACAGCGCACGTCAGTCGTAGGAAGCGTGTTTTGGGTTTGATTGCAACAAAAATGAGCCAGACAGGCAGGGTAGACAAAGGCTTTGCTAGCACGAGGTTTGCTAAGATACAGGAGCGTGAACGTAATGAAGGTTTGCGAATATCAAATGAAATAATTGAGTTCGCATGTCGTCACAACTGTAAGGTAATTGTATTTGAGCATCTTGGTAACTTAAGACCCAAGCGCGGTAAGTATTCAAAGCGTTCTAACCAAAAACGTGCTTACTGGCTAAAAGATAAAGTTGTCCAAAATACTCGACGGATTGCCTATCAAAGGTATGCCATTCTAACAGCTAGAGTTAATCCTAAAGATACATCTAGATTGTGTGCTGTTGACGGGACGCAGGTGTGGAGGGGAAACCATTATCTACCAACACTCTTAGAATTTTGTGATGGGTACAGACACGGTGGTAAGTGTTATGTGACTGTCACTGGATATCGCGGCAACTCTGGTCTAAATGCCGCACGAAATATTGGGCTAAAGTTCTTAGCCCGTAGGTTTGAACTGCCTAGACTCGAATTAAAAGTAGAGGGTAAGGGGTTCAATGTCGGACTAGCCTTACCCGTAAGGGTAGGGTTTGATAAGGTTGCAAGCAAAGTCACCGGCTAACTGTACTCCAATCTTATCAAAGGCAATGTGTATTTGCCTCGCATCTTTCCTACCATCCTACGCCTGTCTGGTTGAGCTTACGGTTCTTGATTCTAGACAGAGCGCTCACAGAGGAGAGAAGAAACAAGTGACTATGGTTGATTCCGGTTGACTACGTTATGCGATTACACCCAAATGTTGCATCTAGAGAAGCTGCTATTTGCATAAATACCTGACCTACTGTAGAAGTGGGATCTGTTAAAGTCAGCGGTTGTCCTGTGTCGCCTCCTGCACAGATGCGTGGATTGATCGGCACCTGTCCAAGCAACGGGACATGGAGTTCTGTTGCTAGCTGTTGACCACCACCACTGCCGAAAATGGGAGTCGGTTCTCCACAGTGTTCGCAGATGAGATAGCTCATATTTTCAATAATTCCTAAAACTGGAACCCCCACCTGACGAAACATATGAATGCTACGACGCACATCCGAGATTGCTACCTGTTGTGGCGTTGCAACTAAAATCACCCCACAGATAGGACTTTCCTGCACGATGGTGATTTGGGCATCGCCTGTACCTGGTGGCAGATCAATCAGTAGGTAGTCGAGATCGCCCCAGGCAACTTCGTGAATGAACTGAGTCACAATTTTATGCAAGACAGGACCACGCCAAGCTAAGGGATGATCGGGTTCTGCCAGTAACCCAACTGACATGACCTTGATGCCGTGGGCTTCTAGAGGTAAAAAACGTTGACCGTCTGGGGTGTCCAGCATGTTCACATCTGTTTGTCCCAACCCCATCATCTGAGGCACATTCGGACCATAGACATCAGCATCTAGTAGGCCCACCTTTGCTCCTTGTAAACTTAGGGCAACTGCCAGATTGACTGAGACAGTTGATTTGCCAACGCCACCCTTGCCGCTAGAAATTGCTAGAGTCGTTCTGACTCCAGGAATTGTACAAATATGAATATATGCCTTTTTACACCAAGATAAAGTTGACAAAGCCGATTGAATTTGGTCTTCTAACTGGTGTTGATGCCTTCCAACGTAAAGACGCAGGTAAATATAGTTATCTACAACCCGTAGATTACGAACCATCCCCAAACTGACAATATTATTTTTGAGAATTGGTTCGGTGATTTGCTTGAGACAGTCAATGACCGCAAGTTGTCGATCGCCCATCTGCAAGTCAGGAACTGCAGACTTCTCTACACCAGCTTGCTCATCGTTAGGCATGGGCAGATCCCTGCTGCGATTCCTGAATGGCTTGAATAGCTCTTTGTGCGTGAATACAAACGTCTCGATCAGGGTCGTCTAGCGCTTGCTGGAGGGCATTGAGCGCAGCGGGGTTCTGGAGAATACCAAGCGCGATCGCAGCATCTCGACGCACATCCGATGATTCATCAGTCAACGCTTTCACGCATGCAGGTAAAAACCGAGCATCGGGTGTTTTCTGTAATACCTGAAAGGAAAATTTGCGTACTTGCCAATGTTCATCCTCTAGGGCAGTCCCAAGGAATGGCAATACTTCAGGCGATGCATGCAGTGCCAGGGATTTGGCTGCATTCCGGCGTACCTGCCAATCACTATCTGATATCAGCGCTTGAGATAGTAAACTAACCACCTGTTCGTCTACCAGATGTCCTAAGGTGAGGGCGGCAGCACGGCGGACTGTTGGATCTGAATCTCCCATCAACGCCAAGGCTGGCTCACACCGCTCTACTTGGTTTAGATACCGGAGCGTAGTAACGGCTGCTTCTCGTAAAGCTGCTTCTTCCGCATTAAAAAATACTAACACATAAGGTAGAGACTGAGCATCATGAATTTTCCTTAACAGAGTCAGCACACTTATCTGTACGTTTGGATTGTCTTTCTGGAGGACATCCAAAAGCAGCAGGAGATGGTCAGGTGTAACTAGCTCCCCCAAGGCTGACAATGCTTCTTGACGAATCTCAGCATCGGGAGATTCTAAGCAGGTTAATAAAGCTGGAACAGCATTTTCGTTCGCCAACTCCCAAAGCGCCGTCACTGCCAACTTTTGCACCGCCAGACTTTCATCTTGTAGTGCTGTAATCAACGGCTGTAGCGCTGCCTCCTCACCCAAATGTTGCAGAGTTTTCACCGCAACTAAGCGATCGCTTAAAGAAGGCGATCGCAGCATATCTAACCATTGATTCAGATCAGAATCCGGATCGGCAACCATGTTTTATCCTCTCTAGTAGATTACCGTAACAGAAATGGAATTTGCACCGTAATCGCGTTTGTAGGGCATTCTTTCTCACAGGGTAAGCAGAACCAGCACTCGTCGTACTTCATATACGCCTTGCCTGTTTCAGGATTCTTCGCCAGCACATCTAACGGACAAACCTCAATGCAAACTCTACATTTTTCTAGACACTTCGACTCATCGACAATCACAGGAACATCCACTCTTTGGGTTGCTAAAGCCATAAAATTTAGTATCCTTCTGACCTTGAATTTAGTTTGAGCCTTGAGAGGTTAGGAATTCAGGAAGTAATATCAGATCCATTTGTATCGGAATTATTTCTTCTCCCTTTTTCTCTGTGACCTCTGTGCCTCTGCGGTTTTTTAATCATTCCGAAAAAGAGCGTATTTGATATAACTGACCGGAACGCACCTTCTCCTCCTCAGGGCTGGTGGGCAGTGCCCACCCTACTAAAGCATAAGCTTTTTGTTGCTCTGATTTTCGCAACA
>CAZZYE010000805.1:0-4122 GCA_964658145.1 uncultured Stigonema sp. | reverse complement strand
TCGGGTTCGCCCTTCGGGTTCAGCAGTCGCCTACGGAGGGAGACCCTCCAAAGAGCGCTGCTTCACCAGTTCCCTACGGCGGGAAACAAGCTGCAAGGACTGGTCTCACCATTAGCCATTAGCCATTAGCCAACCTTACGCTTCATCGTAAGGTTCCAAGTCTAAGAGGTGGATATATGGTTCAACTAACTCCGGACGCTGAAAAGCGATCGCCCGCAGTAAATGCCAATCATTCAAACCCTCAAAAGCATTACTGTAATTATCATGCTCCAGACGTGTAGCTAACTGTTCCACCTCTTGTGAAGTCATGGAAACAATTTCTTTCTTAGAAATGCTTAGAGTTTTCATTGTACTCGCCCCTCCCTTAAGCCGCAGTCGCATCCAGAATGGGTAGATTTGCGCTTGACGCTACCACCCAATATATATTACTCATTTAAGTGCATGGATTTTATAAAAATTGCTAGGATTTCTACCATAATTTGTAAAAATTTTGTAATCTTTACTAGGGAATGACATTAACTAGGAAATTCTTCAGCAAATCTAGCATCTCTGGTCTGATTTCATGACCCATGTCAAATTCCTGATACTGTACCGCAACTCCCAGTGACTCTAAAGTTTTCTGTGCTGAAACTGCAGCTTGCAACGGCACAACAGTATCTTGTCTGCCATGCATGATTAAAACTGGGGGTAACGTTGCATCTTCGGTTTCTACATTGGCTGCACCAGGATGCAAATACCCACTCATAACTACTAAACCTGCTAGTGGCAACTTTAATCCTACATCCAAAGTCATTGCCCCACCTTGAGAAAACCCACTCAAAATTGTTCGTGATAAAGGCACACCAGTGCTACCTTCCAAAGATTCTAACCAATCCGTTAGCAATGAGCGACTTTCTGCTAAACCCTGATACATATTCTCCATCCTGAGGTCGTACCATGCCCTCCCCATAGCAGAATTGGGATAAGGAAAAGGTGCATTGGGAAACAAGAACTGATAATCTGGTAAATTCAAAAATGGTGACAAAG
Source organism: uncultured Stigonema sp. (assembly GCA_964658145.1). GTDB lineage: Bacteria > Cyanobacteriota > Cyanobacteriia > Cyanobacteriales > Nostocaceae > Stigonema. Next base: position 3,096 of record CAZZYE010000805.1, on the reverse strand, counting down.
ATGCCACATCCTGGGCATTTGCACCCCACCCGTGCAAAGTTACAATTAAACCGCGTGGTTGACCCGTTTTTGGGGGTACGGTAATAAATTCTAGAGAATTGGTCATTGGGAATTGGGAATTGCTAATTGCTAATTGCTAATCGGGCATTGGGCATTTACAAAGGACAAAGGACAGTCCTAATGCAAAGTATGCAACAGCAAGACGAGATAATTTCACATTTTTAAATTTTTCTTGGCGAACAGGAACGTCTTGGCGGTTTATACAATAATCATCTACCCCCTCCTCTCTCAACCAAAGGAAACTTGGGAATTATGACGCGTCTTGCACTACTGAGTGTATCTAATAAAACAGGTTTAATCGACCTTGCCCGTAGCTTAATAGAAGAATTTAGCTTTGATTTAATCAGTAGTGGGGGAACAGCCCAAGCTATCCTCAATGCTGGACTGCCCGTGACCAAAGTAGCTGATTATACAGGCTCGCCAGAAATTTTAGGTGGTCGAGTCAAAACGCTGCATCCTCGGATTCATGGCGGCATTTTAGCGCGACGGGATATTCCCCAAGATTTAACAGATTTGGCAAACAACCAAATTCGCCCAATAGATTTGGTGGTGGTGAACCTTTACCCTTTTGCGGAAACAGTTGCGACTGGCGTTACCATTACTGAAGCAGTTGAACAAATTGATATTGGCGGTCCTGCAATGCTTAGGGCTGCAGCAAAAAACTTTGCCCATCTCACAGTTTTGTGCGATCCATCTCAGTATCAGGAATATTTACAGGAATTACGACTTAATGGCGGCGAAACATCGTTGGAGTTTCGCCAAAAGTGCGCATTTTGTGGATTTTTGCATACTTCTGATTACGATCGGGCGATCGCATCTTACCTCATGCAGCAGTCATCATCATTACCCCAACAATACACCCTTTCCGGTCAACAACTGCAATCTCTCCGCTACGGCGAAAATCCCCATCAAAGCGCAGCTTGGTATCAAAGCACTACGACTACTGGATGGGCTGCGGCTACCAAACTTCAAGGCAAAGAACTTAGTTACAATAACTTAGTTGATTTAGAAGCAGCACGACGGATTATTTCCGAATTCACATCCCTTCCTGCAGCAGCGATTCTCAAACATACTAATCCTTGTGGCGTCGCTTTGGGAGGTAGTTTGAAAGAAGCTTATGAAAAAGCTTTCAACGCTGACCCGGTTTCTGTGTTTGGTGGAATTGTCGCGTTGAACCGTCCGATTGATGCAGCGACTGCTACTGAGTTAACAAAGACATTTTTAGAATGCTTGGTAGCACCAGATTGTGAGGCGGAAGCACAAGAAATTCTGGCTGCTAAATCAAAAGTGCGGGTGTTGATTTTACCTGACTTGAACAGTGGACCAAAGGAAACCGTGAAAGCGATCGCAGGCGGGTTCCTTGTACAAGCTGCCGATGACTTGGTAGCAGATACTAGTAGTTGGCAAGTTGTTACCGACAGAAAACCCACCGATGAGGAGATGTCAGAATTGCTGTTTGCGTGGAAAGTTTGCAAACACGTGAAATCGAATGCAATTGTTGTGAGTGGCGATCGCACTACCTTGGGTGTGGGCGCAGGTCAAATGAACCGCGTCGGCTCTGTTAAAATAGCTCTAGAACAAGCTGGGGAAAAAGCACTCGGTGCAACTCTAGCTAGTGATGGATTCTTCCCCTTCGATGATTCGGTAAAAACAGCCGCCGCCGCCGGAATCACTGCTATTGTGCAACCGGGAGGAAGTTTGCGCGATCTTGATTCCATCAAAGCCGCAAATGAACTTGGTTTAGTCATGGTGTTCACTGGTGTCCGTCACTTTTTACACTAACTTGTCTAGGGAAGATAGTGCAGTTTCCAAACTGTCACGAACTATATTTACCCTTAAATAAAAGTCGTGATATCTTTTAGTTGTGGGTGAGGAGTAAGTTAAAAACAAAAAGCGCTTAGGGTGGAAACACGGCAACACTCCTAGGCGCTTTTTGTTGTGTTAGCAGCAAAAACTCACTAAAAGTTCTGAACTAGAGTGTTATATCAAATCCGGTTAAATGACCACACAAACGGTAGGGGCACAGCACTGCTCATGCGTGTCAACTTAAGAAAAAATGGGCGGTTGAAACCGCTGCTACACAGACAAAACCCGCCTACGCGGGTTTGAAAACTCTTGATTTTCCGTGAGTCCGCGCAGGCGGACTTTGTTTGTGTAGCCAAGCCAGCGCGCATGAGGAGGGTTTCCCTCCGTAGGCGACTGGCGCGCGAATTCCATTCGCCAGAGCTTAAGTTGACACCAATGAGCACTGCTTTGCCCCTACAAATACCATGTGCAATCAACCGGATTTGGTGTAAGCAACCTTTTCAAAATCTATGATTCCAGAATTGTCAGGGTTCAGTTCTGAAAGTGTCACCTACTATAGTTGTCTTTTACTAGAGCCAGTGATATTCTTTAATTGTGTGTGAGGAGCAAATGTAAAGAGCGCTTGGGGTGGAAACACGGCAACACTCCCAAGCGCTTTTTGCTGCAAATGAAGAATTTGATGTCGTAGGGTGCGTTAACGAAGTGTAACGCACCATTTTCACGCAGTGCGAGTAAGCGCAGAAAGTTGCGTACAATACAGTATGCCTAACTTACCTTACTGTTTAAGATGCCAAGACTTCGTTAAGGACAACAACGGGTAACCCGGAAACATTGCGAAAGCCTTTATCGTTGGTTAGAAATTGGGTACAATTGCCAGATAGGGCTGTAGCAGCATGAATGGCATCGGGTGTTTTTAGGTTAGTATTGGCTCGGAGAGTAGCAGCTTGTCTTAAAACAGATTGGTTGATAGGGATTAGTTGCATTTCTGATGAAAGGAGCAGTTGTTCGTAAGCATTGATCAAAAAGGTGTCAGTGTTTCGCAAAGGAATGACTAAAGTTTCCATAAATATTAGTTCACTGCTGATAATTTCAATTTCACCTGCTTAGAGACTCAACCACATAGGTTCGAGTAGTGGTAAATATTCGGGAAATTTTTCTACGCTGTAGATAACAATTGATGTATAGCAACCGCTAGGGCGGTTAGGACGCTAGACGTAAGACATCCTCAAT
>CAZZYE010000804.1:0-4128 GCA_964658145.1 uncultured Stigonema sp. | reverse complement strand
ATAATGCCATCCTGGGATAGGGCTTTTCGATGTGGAAAAGCGACTGGATGGCTAACAGCTAGGCTAATGCCAAAGACAAACCTACTACCTAGTAGTGAAAAAGGGCTGCAAAAAAACGGTATTACCCTCTCAACACTCAGAGTCTAAATTTTGTCGTATCCACTTAGCAAAGCTGAATCAATTATTGCATTATTTGAGAATCAGATATCGTCACCATGAGGATGAAGAGGACGAACTATAGGAATAGTATTAATATCTGTAGCTGCAGGACCTCCTTCTTCATGAATACCCAATCCTACTTCTACAAGAATACCATACTTAGGCAAAAGGTATTCAATATAAGCAAAAGCTCCCAAATCATCTATACCCAAATATTCCGAATCTAGACCACCTGACACAGCTTGTAATTCTTGGTCAGATAGTTCTCTATATTCCCAGGTATCTAGGTCTTTAATTTCCATTTTGATGCTCCTTAAGTAGATAAAGTTTGTGAGATCAACCTACACATCCTGGTATTACCAAGCTGAAACTTGCGAACCTCCATTAACTTTTCCAGATCCAAAGCCAGGAATTACACAGCCAGTAATAAAACTTTACATTAACCTACTTGATTGCAGCGCAACCGTAGATAGTAGATGGTTTTAATGTTAAACTCATACCTAACCTGATTGGGCCTTATCTATGAAACAGAGTTATCACCCACTCTGGATCTTGGGCGGCGTTGCTCTCTGCGGCTTGTTGCTAACTAGTCCCACAAGAGCGCAAATTGTTCCTGATAACACCCTGCCCGTTAATTCCATTGTCACTCATGAGGGCAACATCACATCGGTCACAGGCGGAACGGTTGCAGGCAGTAATCTATTCCACAGCTTTGAGCAATTTTCCATCTCCAAGGGAAATACGGTATTTTTCAACAACCCCTCAACAATTCAGAATATTATTAGCCGGGTGACGGGAGGGTCGGCATCAAATATTGATGGCTGGCTACGAGCTAATGGCACAGCCAACCTATTTCTGATCAATCCCAATGGGATTATCTTTGGTCAGGGTGCCGCTTTGAAAATTGGCGGGTCTTTTTTAGCAAGTACGGCAAGTAGCCTCAACTTTGCTGATGGCACAAAGTTTAGTGCAACTACTCCTCAAACAACACCACTGCTGACTATAAGTGTTCCCATTGGTTTGCAATTTGGGGGAACTCCAAGTCCTATTGTCGTTCAAGGACCGGGTAACACCCTGAGCATAGATCCAGAAACTGGAGCCTTTGTTAGAGGTGAGAATCCTATAGGACTCCAAGTGCAACCTGGTAAAACGTTAGCCCTGGTAGGGGGTGACGTGACTCTTGAGTCCGGGAATTTGATAGCACAGTCCGGACGGGTTGAAGTGGGGAGTGTCGCTAGTTCAGGTCTAGTCAGTCTTACTTCAACGGATAAAGGCTGGACTTTAGGATATTCGGGTGTACCTAACTACGGGGACATCAAACTGTCTGGGCGGGCATCAATAGATGCCAGTAGCGTTCGTGCTGCGTCTGCAGACATGGGCAGTGGTGATATCCAAGTACAAGCAAGGCGCGTAACACTAGAGGATGGTTCAGCCATTTTTGCTCTTAACTCGGGATCACAACTAGGAGGGACAATAGCTGTGAATTCCTCTAACGAAGTGGAACTAATTGGGACCTCAGCAGCTGATGGTTTCCCCAGTGCTTTGTTTACGGATACTCTAGGTGCTGGATCTGCCGGAGAGTTGACGATTAACACGAATTCGTTGATTGTTAGAGATGGGGCAGTGGTAACAGCCGATACCTTTGGTACAGGGAATGGGGGAAACGTGACCGTGAACGCCTCTGACAGAGTGCAACTGATTGGAACTAATAAGTCGATCAGCGGCTTGTTTACGACTGGAAATACTGGAGCCGCCGGAAAATTGACGATTAACACTCGATCGTTGCAAGTTCTGAATGGGGCAAAGGCATCCACTTCTACTTTGGGTTCGGCAAATGCAGGTTCGTTGACCGTGAACGCTACTGACAAAGTGGAACTGATTGGAACTTCAGCAAATGACTCTCCCAGCGCTTTGTCTACCCAGACTCAAGGTGCTGGAGCCGCCGGAGACTTGAAGATTAAAACTGGGCAGTTGCAAGTTCTGAATGGGGCAGTGGTATCCACTTCTACTTCGGGTTCGGGAAATGCGGGTCCGTTGACAGTGAACGCTACTGACAAAGTGGGGCTGATTGGAACTTCAGCAAATGACTCTCCCAGCACTTTGTCTACCCAGACTCAAGGTGCTGGTTCCGCCGGAGACTTGAAGATTAAAACTGGGCAGTTGCAAGTTCTGAATGGGGCAGTGGTATCCACATCCTCTCTTACTGCGGATTCGGGAAATGCGGGTTCGTTGACAGTGAACGCTGCTGACAAAGTAGAACTGATTGGAACTTCAGCAAAAGGTTCTGCCAGCGCTTTGTCTACCGAGACTCAAGGTGCTGGAGCCGCCGGAGAGTTGACGATTAACACTCGATCGTTGATTGTTCAAGATGGAGCATTTGTATCCGCTGCTCCATTTACAACAGGATCGGGAAATACTTTGACGGTGAATGCCTCAGATTTGGTGGAACTGACTGGAACTTCAGCATTTAATAGTGAGGATGCCAGTAATAGTGAGGTTCCCAGCGGCTTATTTACCTCAGTCCAGGAAGGAGCCACAGGCGTAGGTGGCAATTTAACTGTGACAACTCGGCGGTTAATCATCCGGGATGGGGCACGGATAACAGCCAGTACGTTCGGTTCGGGGTCGGCGGGAACCTTGACGGTGAAAGCAAAGGAATCGGTGGAATTGAGTGGAACCTCAAAATATGGTCAGTTCCCCAGCAGGGTGACGGCTGAAACCACAGGAATCGGCAGTGCCGGAGATTTGAGGATTGAAACTCCAAAGTTAATTGTCCGCGATGGCGCACAAGTAACAGTGAGCAGTACAAGTCCTACCAGTGATGCCAAAGGCGCAGGCAGAATAAATATCACGGCTAAAACCATCGGTTTGGATAACCAGGGTGCGATCGCAGCTGTAACCAGCTCAGGTAATGGTGGAGATATTACATTAGAAAACTTGGACTTATTGCTAATGCGCCGCAACAGTCAGATCTCGACCACAGCAGGCACAGCACAGCAGCCTGGAAACGGCGGTAATATCACCATCAATGCCAAGAATGGCTTCATCGTCGCCTACCCTCGTGAAAATAGCGACATCACTGCCAATGCGTTTGATGGTCAGGGAGGGAAAGTCACGATTAAGGCTACTGGTATTTTTGGGATAGCGCCTCTGAGTCGGCAAGATCTCCAGAGGTTGCGTCCATTTGATCTAGATCCCAGTAAATTACCAACGAATGACATCACCGCTATTTCGCGAACCAACCCCTTTTTAAATGGTCAAGTAACCATCAACACGCTGGATGTTGACCCCAGTCGCGGTTTAGTCAACTTGCCAGCCGTACCAGTTGATACCAAGGTGGCACAGGGCTGTACTGCGGGTGGAACTCAAGCACAAAGCGAATTTATTATCACTGGTCGCGGCGGCTTGCCTCCTAATCCTGGCGAAGCCCTTAGCACTGATGCAGTTCAAGTAGATTTGGTTACTCTTAAACCGGAAGTGGCTCAACCTTCTACTAGGGCAGTTTCCACAAGTCGCACTAGCTCTGCACCACCTCCAATTGTAGAAGCTACTGGTTGGGTGATTGATAAAGATGGCTATGTGGTTCTCACAGCAAATGCACCTACCACGCCCCATAGTTCTTGGCAAATTCCAACTAAGTGTAGTGCGCCCAAATCTTCATCTTGAATTACAGGCAATGACGTCATTAAATACTAGACATCTCTAAAAAATGCCAGTACCGCTCTACGATTGAATTTGAACAGGCGATCGCACTCGTGTCATTGAAGCAATAAAATCCCCTTGCCTAGGAAAAATAGGAGGGGATGATGCTAAACGAAATAATTGCGTGTTGTAAGCGGCTCATTGTGATGTGTTTGAACTTGATAACCCGCAACTTGGATTATTAGCTAGAGCGTTTCTGCTAAGAGTGCGAGCATCAGTGATAGGTTAAGAAAACTGCGCGTTTGTCAAGGGGGTAAAGGAAAAGGT
>CAZZYE010000803.1:0-4129 GCA_964658145.1 uncultured Stigonema sp. | reverse complement strand
ACCTCTCTCACCTTTTTGTTTTTCTCTGCTACCCCAATTTATTGAGCCGATACTAAATGATGATAAGTTGGGCAGAACAATGGATAAATTATTTAGCAAAGGATTAAGCACAATATTTTTAGCTCTATCTTTAAATGTAATTAACAAATTTGATATATCGATGTTATATTCACATCTTGATTCAACCTCATTTCACTTACATGGTGAATATCTATGATAATGGCGTTATGTTTGTTAGTTTATACTCTTGCACAACGACAAATACGTGCGGCTTTATTCTTATCAAAATCTACTATTAAAAATCAATTAGGCAAACCAACTCAACGTCCCACATTAAGATGGGCAAGTAATGTTTTCAATCTATTCATCTTGTCACTTTAAATGACGAAAAAGAAATTTCTAATTTAACAGACTACAGAAGATTTATACTTGGCTTTTTCCCAGATGAATGTCAGCAATATTATCAATTTAACACAGATTAATTAACACAATTATTTATCTATTTAGGTCATTATAGGGCTGTCTAATTCTTTCTTTATAGCTCTTACTTGCCATGCTTTTTTTCATGAATTTCTAATCTTAAATATCAATATTATTTACTAAATCAAGAATTAAACACTGAACTCCTCTAAATTTTAAGCATAAATGCTTACTCAGCTTTTCATTGTGATTATTTTTTCGTTTTTGAGAGTACATATCAATAGACTTAAAGTACCACCCAGCCTGCCATATATAATTTTTTGAACAGTAAGTATTATTTTATTCTTTTTTATTCTATGTAATTCAATGATAACCGAGTGTTACAAAACAGGGTGCGGAATGTGGGTTGTAAGGGCGCGGTTTCCGCGCCCCTACGGTCATATTGTGGTCTACTTAAATGAAATTTGCTGTAAGATAGAAATATTAGGCTTTTCATAAATGATTCCTTACATCAATTTAGCCTCAACGAGTGTGTCGCGGAAAATGTCAACCAGGCGTACATCGGAACCCCAAGCGGTTGCATTCGCCAATTGAGACGAATCGTCTTGTGCATAAACTTTCGTTTCAAATGCGCCCAACACATCAAACCAAATAATAAAGCGCATTCCTAGACTGCTTCCCTGGGATGGATGCACAATGTTCGCAAGTGTTAGCGTCGTCACCCAAGAGGTTGTAAGCGTGGCGGACAGCCTTAAGGGTGGCGGAATCTGTATCGTCATCCTCTTTTTCTAGGAAAATGCGTTCTTTTGGGAACCACTCTCCAAAACCAAGTTTGCTGAACGATCGAGCCAAATCCGGGCGGACACCGGCAAGCAGCACCGTGATACCTAGTTTTTGGGCATCATGCAGGAAGTGTTCGAGCTGCTCTATGCAAACCATATCTGGGTTGCGTACGCGCTTGAGGCGCAAAACGATAAAGCGAATGCCCGATCCGATCGCCCGTTCCTTGAGTTCGTCGAGATAGCGATCGAGATCCGGTGCGGCACCAAAGAAGATCTCACCTTCGAGGTCAAAGAGGATCATGGAGGTGCAAGGCGGGTCGGAAGTCAGCCGTTCACGCACGACTCCTTCGTTGCTAACAAAGAGTTCGGCAGCCTTCAGTTTGGCTGCACGCGGCACAAACAGGAGAATGGATAAGGCGACACCGGTCAAAATCGAGTATTCAATACCAATGAGGAGTGCTGCAACTGTTGTGATGAGAACGAGACCTGCATCAAAATTTGAAGCACGAAAGGTATAGCGCAACCGCTTCAGGTCAATCAGTCGGGCGGCAGTGATGATCAGCAAGCCAGCCAGTGCCGCTTTAGGGATGTATTTCGTCAGGGGAGCCAGCGCTAGCAGCCCCACGGCAACGAACAGTGCCGTCAAAATACCTGAAAACCGAGTTTTTGCGCCAGATTGGTAATTGATCGCTGAACGAGTCAAGGAGCCAGATCCAGGTAAGCATTGCAAGAAACCACCACTCAGATTGGCAAGTCCTTCAGCCATGCATTGGCGATTGTAATCAATCACTTGACCTGTTTGGTTGGCAATCGATTTAGCGATCGCCAGTGCTTCCATCAAGCCAAGGAAAGCAATCGCGAAGGCACCACTTGACAGTTGCGAGATCCAGACAAACTTAATCTCAGGGATATGCGGCAACGGTAAGCTAGCGGGCACAGATTCAGATACCGCCACCGCTGTCTTGTCGCCTACACCAGGTATAGACCAGCCCAAGAGATAAGCTACGACGGACACGACGATCAGAACAACGAGCATATCCATGTGTGGCAACCGATACTTACGCACCAGTTTTCGTAAAACCAGGGCAAGCACAATCGTCAAAAGGGTGATGGCAAGTGCTTTATAGTTGGGACTGCCTCCGGTCAGCGTCAGCCACAGGCGATAGAAGACCTGTTGATGAGCTGTGCCCTTTCCGCGAATGCCGAGTGCATTGCCAACTTGACCGACCGCCAAGAGAACGGCTGCACCGGTCATAAAGCCGAGAATTACCGACTCCGAGATGTAGCGAGTTAAGTCTCCCAACTTGAACACTGCGATGGCAATTTGGAGTGTACCAATCATGATCCCTAGCAGAAACATGCCTTCATAGGCATCGAGTCGAGCATCGCGTTCAAAGAAACCTAAGGTGCTAAAAACAACAAGCGAGATCGCGCTAGTCGGTCCGTTGATCAGATGCGAGGACGAGCCGAAGATAGAAGCAATGGCTGTGATAAAAATCGCCGAATAGAGACCAAAGCGTGGATCTACCCCGGCAATAAGTGCATACGCTATGCCTTCCGGCAAGGCGATCGCAGCTACAGTCAGGGCAGCGATCAAGTCGGCGCGACCCTTGCCCCAGCTATAGTTCAAATAATGCTTTAGGTAATGCATTGTTGTTCCTTGTATTCTATGAGGAGTGTTCGTTGTTCGTTATCGGGTCAGGCTCGGAGGGTGCGCTTCACTTTGCTTTTGGTTTGTATACGCGATCGATAATGCCGTTGTCAGCGAAAAATTTCTGTTTGGCATCGTCCCAATCCTTGGCTATAAGTGTTATGGGGAAGAGTTCAATCTGGGGGAACTGAGCACTATATTTTTTCAAAATGTCTGGGTTAATCGGACGATAGCCAAATTTGGCGATTGTTTCCTGCGCCTGATCGGTAAAAAGAAATTGCAAATAGGCTTTCGCGTCAGCCTCAGTCTTGTGATGAGTGATATTGGCATCGACCCATGCCACATACGGTTGCGCCAGAATACTCACTGGCGGATAGACCATTTCAAGTTCGCCCTTTGCTTCGGAAACTTCTCTAATGGCTTCGTTTTCCCAAGTTAGATGCACATCACCGATTTTTTCGATGGTAAAGTTTATCGCTGAAGCCCGTGCGCCGGCATCAAGAACCGAAGTGTGTTCATAGAATGACTTGAGAAAGGCGAATGCCTCAGCTTCGCTACCACCGCGCTTGATCACTGATCCCCAAGCAGCCAAAGCGCTTAGCTTGCCGTTGCCGGAGCTTTTTGGGTCTGGTGTAATAATTTCCACACCAGAACGAATCAGATCGGACCAATCCCGAATATTTTTCGGATTGCCTTTGCGCACGACAAAAATGATGGTGGAGGAATAGGGTTGTGAATTGTTCGGTAGCCGCTTGGACCAGCCTTCTGGGATGAGACCCTGTTTGCGTAGCGCGTCAACGTCTGAATAGAGACCTAAGGTAACGACATCTGCAGGCTCGCTGCCTTCTATAACCGAGCGGCTCTGTTGAGAAGACCCACGATGTGACTGCTTAATTTTTAGATGTTTTCCGGTTTCTTTCTCGTATTTCGCAATGAATTGCTCGTTCAGATTGAGGTAGAGTTCTCGGGTTGGATCGTATGATACGTTCAGCAGTTGATGCGACGTGTTGCCTTCCACATTCTTGACCACTACCAAGGTGATCGCGAGAAAAACAGCCGACACGGCAGCCACATTAGCCCAAGAAATTCGTTTGGTTTTCATATCGAAAAGCTTCAAACCCACATTTCAAGGAGTGCGATCGTAAATGCTGTCTTTTTGAAGAATGACTTTATGCTGCATTTTTAAAGCATGACAGCATCACCATTAGATATTAGAGTACAGCATATTGACCACGAAGGCATAGTCGCAGGCATATGTGATCAGATGAAACTAGTA
>CAZZYE010000802.1:1936-4129 GCA_964658145.1 uncultured Stigonema sp. | reverse complement strand
TAGCCTAGGAATTTATTCCTAGGTGATTGAGTTGCGCTCTTAGAATGAAATAGCCCTGCGGGGTTTCCCCGCCTCTACGGTTATATTGTGGTCTACCCGATAATGGTCCTGTATTTGTGCGGATTCGATTTATTTATGCTAAATTCTCGGTAATATTTATTTACGTTGGGTTACTTACCTATTTTACGCTGCTAATATAATGATTTTTAATTTAAGTAAAACTATACATTTTATATATTTCTTATCCATTTCCAAGCAGAAATTAAGGTAAGGAAATGAGTTGACTTCTAGGGTAACAAGCTTTGGTAAACATTAGATAAAAGGTATATAGGAATCAGTGGGCCAGAGCGTGAAAAATATATTATACGTAGTTTAGGCAGGGTTATGCCGCACAAAACCCGGATCTGGTGGGCAATGCTCAACCTACTACGTGTATTTCAAAAATTAAATAGCAATCCTATAAGTCGTGGAAGTATTGCACATGGTCGGCAGATAATTTTAATTTACGGTATATAAGATTAAGAAAGCAGCTATAGGGACCCTGGCAGGGATAAACTCATGCAAACGCTAAATGTCTCAGATTTAGAACAGATTGACAAGTTTCGCGATCTACAGTCTACTTTGCGCGATCGCTGGGAAACTATTGAGCTATTTGATAACAGCGATGCGGATATTTTAGTTATTCCCTCCCTCAGCATTGACCAGTGCGAACTAAACAAGATCGAAGGCTGCGAACATTACGAAGAACGACTACTGTTTTCCTTAATTCGTCTGCAGAATCCTCGCACTAGGCTGATTTATGTCACATCAATGCCACTACATCCCAGCATTATCGATTACTATCTACAACTATTGCCAGGAATTCCTTTTTCTCACGCCCGCAATCGCTTGCTACTACTTTCAACTTACGATTCCTCTCAAAGACCCTTAAGTCAAAAGATTTTAGAACGCCCTCGTTTGATGGAGCGGATTCGCCAAGCTTTGAGGCCGGAAAAATCATTTATGACCTGCTATAATGCATCGAATTGGGAAGCAGAATTGTCTGTAAAATTAGGTGTACCCCTGTATGCTATTGCACCAGATTTGCAGAGTTGGGGAACTAAAAGTGGCAGTAGGCAAATCTTTGCTGAGAGCGAAGTTCCGCATCCTGATGGCAGTTACAGTATTTGGAATCAAAATGATTTGGTAGCCGCCGCCGCCGAGTTGTGGGAACGCCAGCCTTCATTACAACGGATGGTAGTCAAACTCAACGAAGGCATTTCTGGAGAAGGAAATGCGTTGCTTGATTTGAAACCGATCGCCAGTGTAGCACCTCCTGGTGGTTCTTATGCCGAACGGGTGGCAGCAATTAGTGAGTGCTTGCCAAATATGCGCTTTCAAGCAAAACAAGAGACTTGGGAGAATTTTTCTGGACGGATCGGTGAGATCGGGGCAATTGTCGAGGCATTTGTGGAAGGGGAAATCAAGCGATCGCCCAGTGTACAAGGACGCATCACACCCAACGGCGATGTGGAAATTCTCTCAACCCACGACCAGATTCTCGGAGGACCAGACGGTCAAATTTATCTTGGTTGCCAATTTCCCGCAGATGAAGCTTATCGGCTGCAATTGCAGCAACTCGGGTTACAAATTGGCAGAAACTTGGCAAAAAAAGGCGCATTAGAAAGATATGGAGTAGATTTTATCGCTGTTGACAAGGGTAATGGTCAGTGGGATCTTCAAGCAATTGAAATCAACCTGCGCAAAGGTGGCACAACCCATCCTTTTATGGCATTGAAACTATTAACTAACGGTCGCTATAACCTCTCGACAGGTTTGTTTTATAGTCAGCAGGGTCGAACCAAATACTATATTGCCACTGATAACTTGCAAAAAGAGCGTTATCAAGGACTCCTGCCTAATGATTTCATGGACATCATTGCTCACCACAAGCTACACTTTGACACAGCCACCGAGACAGGCACAGTCTTTCATCTGATGGGGTGTCTTTCCCAGTTTGGTAAGTTGGGATTAACCAGCATAGGTGATTCTCCACAACAGGCGGAGGACATATATAACAGGGTTGTCAAAGTTCTGGATGAGGAAACGAAAAGTAGCGATAAAGCTTTGTCTGAGTTAACAGAAAACTCCTTCCCTATGGGTTGGGATGGATATAGCTGTTAGGTAAGTGGGGAGTGGGGAGTAGGACAATGA
>CAZZYE010000802.1:0-1926 GCA_964658145.1 uncultured Stigonema sp. | reverse complement strand
AAAAATTAAAAATTTTTAATTCTTTAAGAACTCACGGACTCATCTTCCTCACTCCCCACTCCCGTACAGACGTTCCGCCGGAACGTCTCTTCCCCATTCCCCACTCATTATTTGTGTACAATCAACTAGAGCCTTTGTTTTTTAGCGGCTGTGTCCTACATTTAATAAAGTGCGTGCGATTCACTGCATCAATCCAGACTGTCAACGTCCTTATCCCCAGCGTTGGGGAAACAAGTTTTGCAATAGTTGTGGCGCATCGCTACAGCTTGTAGACCGTTATGTCCCACTTGAACGTCTGGGGTCGGGAGGATTTGCCCAAATTTACACGGTTTGGGATCAAAAGACGCAAACAGAAAAGGTACTGAAAGTCTTGGTGGAAGAGTCACCAAAGGCTTTGGAATTGTTTGTCCAAGAGGCGGCAGTTTTAAGCAGTTTGCGTCATCCAAGTGTCCCCAAAGTTGATGCCGATGGATATTTTTCTGTAGAAATGTTGCAGACAACGTCTTTACAAGGGAATTTTATACCACGCCAGCTATCTTGTCTGGTGATGGAAAAAATTAATGGTCAAACTTTGGAAGAGGTATTCCAGCAATTTCCCCAAGGGTGTCCCCAAGAGTTGGTGTTAAACTGGTTGGCACAGGCTGTGGAGATTTTGCAGGAATTACACAAACGCAACATTATTCACCGCGATATTAAACCTTCTAATTTAATGTTGCGATCACCCTTAGCCCCTCTGAATAAAGGGGGTTGGGGAGATTTGATCTTGATTGATTTTGGTGGGGCAAAACAATTTAGTTTCAGCCTCTTTCGTCGAGAACCTTCTTCAACCAGATTATTTTCTTCAGGCTACAGTCCACCAGAACAAATAGCTGGGGGTAATGTCGGACCAAGTAGCGATTTTTACGCCCTTGGTCGAACGATGATTGAGATGTTGACAGGCAAATCTCTCCTTGACTTGGAAGATCCGCTGAGTGGAAACTTGCTCTGGCGCAATGGGGTGAATGTCAATCCTAAACTAGCAGATTTGCTGGATGAAATGGTGCAGGAGGATATGCGATCGCGTCCAGCAAACGCGGCGATCGTTCAAAAAAGTTTAGCTAATATTGCCCAACCCTCTGCCCAACAGCAGTTTTTATCCCAGTTAGGGTTATCTTTCCGTCTCACATTGGGCAGTATTAAGCAAGTACCCACTTACTTGATTAAAGCCTTTGGCAAAACGACTTTCTTCATATTCAAGGCAATTTTTAAGGTCTTACTAGCCTGTATAGATACAACTTGGACAATGCTTCTCACTGGCGTTGGCGCTGGTTTTGGTGCGATCTTTGGGTTGATTTTGGCGAATCAAACAAACTTGGATAACCAATTAACCGAATTTTTGTCTCGTCAGCTACCCGGACTTTTTCCGAATCCTCAAACTGTGTCAAGTTCACAGATGCTTTTATTTGTAGGATCTGGTCTGGGAACTGCATGGGGGCTGACGGTGGCGGGGGGTTTTGGTCAGCGGCGACGATTTTTGGTGGCGTCGCTGATGGGGATCATTGCTTATGGGTTTGGTTGGGTCGTTTTGCAATTAACTACACCACAAAATGCAGCTGATGGTTTTGTGGAAATGATTTTGGCTGCTGTTTCTCTGCTTACCCTTGGTTTAGGTCTGCGCAGCCATCACATAGTTCACGCTGTGATGGCGGGATTCGGCACGGCGATCATGTTCTCGGGTTTGATTGTTTTAGGGTTTCCAACTAATATATTCTTTTTTAGTTCTCCGAGTTGGAATCAGTTGTGGCTTTCTGTTACTTTTTTTGGCTTTATGGGTGTCGTTCTGAGTTTCTGGTTAGGGGTAAGTAACTACCTCATCGTCCCTGGGTTACGCTTTTTGGGTTGGCGTTAGTCTATGATTTGCGGCTAATTGCTAATGGCTAATTGCTA
>CAZZYE010000801.1:0-4130 GCA_964658145.1 uncultured Stigonema sp. | reverse complement strand
TCCTATGGATTGCAGCGTCACTTGGGCTAGCTCTTTTTGTTCAAAAAGCTCCTGTTCCATACGTTGGCGTTCAGTAATGTCAATTGCAACACCACCGACATACTTAGATCCAAAGGCGTCTTGGAAGGGAAACTTTAAGACCAACCAGTAATAGAGGCTGCCATCGGGTGTGGGAAAGCTTTCCACTAACTCTGCTGGTTTACCAGTTGCCAGGACAGCTTGGTCGTTTTCCCGAACCTGCCTTGCTGCTTCTGCGGACGACGCCAAATCAAAATCCGTCTTACCCCGGAAATCAGCTAGTTTCACATTAAACACGCGCTCTAGCTGCTCATTGATATAAACGAAGCGCCCTTCTTCGTCCTTCATGAAAGCCAAAGCAGGACTGTGATTCATAAACGCTTGGAAACGGGCTTCACTGTCTCTGAGTGCATCCTCTACCCGTCTACGTTGAAGCACCAAACTCAATTGTGCTGCGACCGCCAAAAGGCTCTCAACTAGTCTGTTGTCTTCCTGGGCAGCTTCAAATTTGAAAAATACAAGCACTGCTAGCACCTGGTGGTGAGAAATTATGGGAATTCCCAGTCCAGCTTTAATACCGCACTCTACAGCGATGTGACGACGCAGAAACAATACCTCTGGCGTCTGCGAAACATCTTCAAGCCACTCTGGCTGCTGCGATGACCAAACCCGCCCAGGCAAACCAACGCCTAGTGGAAAGGTGAACTCCTCGCACATTCGTCTGAATTACTTGAGGACATCCTTGGCACTGCTGCAGGAAGCCGAACTCAGCTTCAGAACGTTTTGATTTTGGCAAGGAATCCAAGCTTCTCCATAGTCCCAACCTTGAGTTTCACACACCGTTCTCAAGACAATCTTTAAAGCGGAGTCAAAATCTGGAGACTCAGCAATTGTCAGTGTCAATGTTTGCAAGGAGCGAATTTGCTCCTCTACCTGTGTCAATGCTTGCAAGAAGCGAATTTGCTCCTCTGCTTGCTGGTGTTTGATAATTTCCTGCTTCAGTTGTTGGTTGGTCTGGTCTAACTTGCTTGCGTATCGATCAGTGGTTTCAGCAAAATAGACAACCGAGGTCATACTTACGCCAAGCAATATTACGTCTATTATCTCAACTGCTACCATCGGAGATTGAATAGTGGCAAATGATGACGCCATTAAAGCTTGCCAGAGAAACAGATGGAACAGAATCACGATGACCATTGTGCTGAGAACACCTGCCAGTCGTTGCTTTCGCCGTCCCAATGCTACTAGTGCTAAACCGTCGAGCAAAAATGCAACACCCATGTTGTAGCGCATTGGCGCTGCTAATGGTAGCATATGTAACAATGGCGTTAAATCTAAATGCCATGCTACCATCATCGCTAGACTCAAGCTTGCTGTGGTGCAGCCTAAGGCGATCGCCACCCAATTATCTACTTCTAAACGTGCAGTCACTTGATTGAGAGTATTGCCCATTCTGTAGATTGCCACAATGCAAAAAACTCTAGAATTTAGAGTTTCTACTACATCATATTCACTGTTGTGGTATGAGTAACTACCGTGCAACTACTGAATAGCGGAATTAAGAAGCAGTTTTATCCAGGAATTTGCTTGACTGCATCCAGTAGATAATCAAAATAGGTACGAGCAATAATAGATAGTTGTTTGCCAACTGGGTAAACCATGTACCAATCCCTTTTGATGGGAAAGTGTTCTACATCTAAAATTGATAATTCGACTGCATCTGAGATTAAAGTGTGGCGAGATAAAACAGAGATTCCTAAACCACCTGCGATCGCTTGCTTAATCGCCTCATTACTTCCCAATTCCAGCTTAACTTTCACCGCTACTCCCTGCTCATCAAATAATTTTTGCACAGAGCGACGAGTTCCTGAACCGGGTTCTCGCATAATGAAAGGTTCCGAAGCAAGACGTTGAATAGGAATCTTTTTCTCGTTTACTAAGGGATGATTAGCTGGTGCTAAAACGACCAAGGGGTTTTCTAGAAATGCCTGGTAATTCACATCAAGATGTTCTGGAATTTGGCTCATAATATACAAATCGTCCAGATTGCTTGCCATGCGTTCCGTAATGCCTTCGTGATTTGTAACTTGCAGCGCTATATCAATTCCTGGATAAAGTTGGCAAAATGGACTTAACAAACGTGGTATAAAGTATTTCGCTGTTGTAATCACAGCCAAGCGCAATTGTCCCTGTTTTAGCCCTTTTAAATCTGCCACTTTTATTTCATACTGGGCTATATTGTCGAAAATTTGCCGACAAGTGGCAAACAATTCCTTTCCCGCTTCCGTAAGATATAAGCGCTTTCCAACCTGCTCAAATAATGGCAACCCCACTGATTTTGTCAGTTGCTTGATCTGCATGGAAACAGTGGGTTGGGTGAGAAACAATTCTTCAGCGGCACGAGTAAAGCTACTGTGCCGCGCTGCGGCTTCAAATACCTTCAGCTGGTGCAGCGTCGCTTGGTTCAATGATAATTCTCCTCTAATATAAATTCTTAAATATAAAATTTGAATCTTTTTTAGGAAAAATAACTAATGTTGTACTAACCTCAATCTAAACATTTAACAATTAACAATTAACTAATTACTATTCTTCTGTTATTTTCACAGGTAACTTAGCTAAATCTGGCAATTGTACCACTTCTACCTCGGTTACTTGGTTCTTGATATTCAGTGGCAACCTTAATGCTTGACGTTCTTCTATCCAGCAACTTGCTACTGGCAAGGTTCGCTCTAATTCCTCTAGTGGACGAGGAATCACCATCACTGCATTCAATTCCCCAATGCGTTCTGCCTCGTACATACCTGCTTCTACTGCCACAGCAACATTTGCTACTGATCCGCGAATAATGGCTGTACACAAACCGGCACCAATTTTTTCATACGCTGCCAACTGGACATCAGCAGCTTTAAGCATAGCATCGGCGGCTCCCACCAATGCCGGAAATCCCCGTGTTTCCACCAAACCGACTGCTAAATTGCTCAGAAGACTGTAACCGCCCCCTTCAGCAAGGTCGCTGAGACGCCTAGTAATTGGAAGTACCACATCTAGGTTGGGAAAAGGTCGGGGAATAACTAAGCTAGAAATCAATTGCCCAAATTGTTCAGCAGTTTGGACACCCGACTCTACTGCTAGACGCACATCAGCGATCCCACCCCGAACAATAGCAGTACAGTGACCGCTGCCAATTTTTTCATACCCTACGAGTTGAACTCCAGCGGATTTGAGCATCATATCTGCTGTGCCAACGATCGCCGGAAAACTGCGAGTAGATACTAATCCCAAGGCAGTGTCCCTTAAGTCATCTTGACTAAGTGATGCCTGGATTATCTTCATGGACCTTTGATTGTGTACTAGCATATAACTCTCCAGGATACTGAAAGTGACAACTTACCAATTAACACTTACTCAGAGGGTTCATCAGACAAAGGTTGACTCAATAATTTCCGATGTGGAAACAATGTACTCAACAGCTGTTGTATGCTCCCTTGCCCATAAATGACACTACCAATATTATTTGGCGATTCTTCAGTAGAAGACTCTTGTGAGTCCTGAGTGGAAAGTGGGGAAGATAAGGAAGATGAAGTCACTAATTTGCCTTCCCCTACTTCCCCTACTTCCGGTACAGACGTTCCGGCGGAACGTCTCTTCTCTACTTCCCCTACTTCCTCTACGAACGTTGCTCCTATTTGCGGCTGTTTTGTTTCTTCAGTCGCTGCAATAGATTCGGAAATCCGGCGACTGGTGTCTCCCACAATTGAACCTGGTGCAACTACTTGTCCTGACTCAACGGAACAATTAAAAACTGTTGTCGCTGAACCAATGCAAGCATTTGATCCAATTCTACCTTTGCCAACCATTAAAAAACCAGCTCCCAGGTTTGCTCCTGCTTCTACCTCTAGGGTTCCTTCATGGACTTGGAGAATGGACCCCATGCCCACACAGACCCCTGGACCTATAATTATTTTGCTGTTCGGAGCCGCTACGAGGATTACCCCTGGTGCAAGTACTGCACTCGGATGAATAATCACCTCGCCACTCATGTAAGAATCAGACGTATGATTGGGGCGCAGTGGCGGCACAAACATGGAAATTTCACCTCAAATGTTGTT
>CAZZYE010000800.1:0-4147 GCA_964658145.1 uncultured Stigonema sp. | reverse complement strand
TCTCCTCCTCCTTCGGATCCACCTTCTTCTCCGCCTCATCCTCCCCCTCTCCCTTACTTCCCCTCTCCCTCTCCACGCTAATGAACAATCCACCATGTTCAAAGCAGGATTAGCGCCCCAAGAGATTGGTGGCAGCACCTGCAGCACCACCATTGATAGCATTGCTGAGGGGATGGTGACGGTTGGTAATCAAGCCAGTCACTGTGCCAGCCGCTGCACCCACTGCGCTGTCTCGAACCAAATGACGACTGCTATGGCGTCCGCCGTGGTTAACAGCATTAACAGCAGCACCAGCAGCGGCTCCATTAATAGCATTACCAACTGTGTGATGAGGGCTGGTAATTGTACCAGTTACAGTACCAGCCGCTGCACCTACTCCCGCATCTTTTATGATCCGGTGGTCTGCTGATGCGGGTTTCACAGACACTAAGTTGCCACCAACTAGACTCATAGCCACTAGGCTAGGTAATAGTGTGCGTTTCAAGAGTGGATGCATTACTATACCTCTAAAATGAATTAACTGCCCTGAGAAAGATGAGTAGACAGTTTTATGACCTTTCTATTTCTAGTGTAGGTAAAAGGTCTTTTTCTGTCTTGACCCTAATGGATAGTTGTATCTAGTCAATCAGATAGAAATATAATTGCTGACCATTTTTTGAATTAAAAATTAAAAATTAAAAATTTAGAAATAATTTTTAATTTTTAATTAAGGTGCAGGTTCCCCTGCTTTTAAACAGGGAAAACAAAAAATATTTAGTATCAATTTTTACAATTGAACGTATTCATTCGTGGGGTCTTTAATTTTGAATTTTGAATTATTTTGACCTCCTTGGGGCTAACCTCACAGAAACAATTTACAAGTGGAGTAAAAATGTCAGCACACTATGACAGAATAGCCGAAGAGTATAAAAAATCCAAAGAATTACTCTGTCGCCTGCATGAGGCATATACATTCTTTAATATGTTGGGTGACATAGCTCTTAAATCAATCCTCGATCTGGCTTGCGGCGAAGGGTTTTATACCAGAAAATTCAGGCACAAGGGTGCTGCACGGGTGGTTGGGGTGGACGCATAATGCATCCTTTAGGGGAAGAATTCGGCGCTACTCATTCGTTGCATCCCGAAAACATCTAGCTTTCGTCATCAACGCCATAATACTCTTCCAACCATCGCAGTAGCCAGTCTTCTACAGGAGTCAAGTAAGTTTGCCGTCCCAAAGACTCTAGTACTGTATACGCACCGCGATCCAACATTCCACGATCGCGTAATCGCCAAATCCGCTCTTTGAGAAGCGGTAGCTGGTGATGGGCTTCTGGTGAGTCGATTTTGTTCAGGTTTTCCGGTTTCACTGTCAACGTATTATCATGCACAGCCACTTCCACTGTAAACTCGTTAAGCTCAACTGCTTGCGCCCAGCACCCATTATATTTACGTTCTTTTGCTTCTAGCTTGGTTAAAGTAAACACATCACCTACTTGGCAGAAATCGCAGGCTTTGGATAAAGGCTTCTCCTTCAAAAGTTCCACTATCCCCTTAACAATGCGTCCCGAAGGTACTTGATCGCCTGCTTCTTCCACGGACTTTAACCATACAGTTGCTTGAACTTCTGGTTCAAAATTCGCTTTTACCAAATCGCGTAACTGACGTTCGTTGGTCGGCATGGGAATCTGCCGACCATTGGTCGGCAAAAATTTCTGAATGTTGTCATAGACAGTAGCCGCGCTAATTCTCAGGTATGCCATATCCCGACTGTAGTTGAAGCGATCGCGACAGTATTCCTCAAAGCTTTTATGTGTACTACGATACAGCCTTCTTGACTTCAGTTCCCTCAAACCGCACCCAGCTTCATAAAACGCCCTCTCCACCTTAGTTTCTAAGTGCAAGCGTAAGCGTTGCTCGTCTTCTGTAAGTACCTCTAATTCAACGACTTCGACGGATACAATTTGCGAATGTTTTATTTGGTTATCAGATGGGGGTAAAGATTTTGGTATTTTGCGCTTTGTCATAGTTCATGAGGACGCCACTTTGTCAGAATGGATAACAATGAACGCACTCTAAAGCGTGCAGGTGTAACCAGTTAGAGTGCGTTCTTCCTTGTTACTTGCGCCTCTTAAGAAGCGATTGCCTCCTCACAACCAGCAACAACAGAACTTGTAAAACTGGAGCGCTCCGAACTCTTACCTTGTAAGGTTAAGAAATGATCCAGCAGTACAAAGCTCTCTTGGGGGGCAAAGCACACGGTTTGCGTATTGTCTGCTGCTTCCACATCCAGACACAGCACATCAAAAGTAATGCCAGCGGTGGTGTACTCAGGCTCAGTGATGACCATCCAAGTATCGCCAGTCGAATGCCGGATAATGTCCCCGTCGGTCAATTGGTCAGCACAAATTGTCGTTACATCTTGTGTAATCATAGAAAATAATCCTTTATTTCAAGGGTTGTAGGAGAAGGCGATTACAGCTTGGCAGGCGCGATCGCCTTTCTCTATTCCCTTTAATATAGCATTAAGCGCTATGCTAATAGCACTTAACGCATGTTTGGGTAGTAGCACTTGTGAGGTGTTGATGACTTGCCTGACGCTATGCTAGTAGCATGAGCTGCTATTAAAGTTAATGAGAGATAGCGATGAATCCAGTGCTAAGTCCACCAAAAGTAAGTAGAGTTCGCTGGAAGCTTAGAGAAGTCATGGCACGGCGCAAAATTACCAATAAAGCGCTAGCGGATGAACTAAAGGTTCATCCAACCAGCATTTCTCGACTCAAAACCCAGGATGTGTTACCTGAGATTGGTGGGGACGTGTTATGTCAGTTAATTAATGGAATTAACAAGCTAAGTACAAAAGATTATGGCTCTTGCACCTTACCAGAACTGATTGAGCTAGTCCCTGGCGATGAACAGTGCGAACCCGCATGAAAGCTTATCTGGCTGATTTAGGGACAAGGAAAGCGATTGCATATGCAATCGCTCCCAACTTAGGCTAAAGCAAGAGTTGCAGTTATCGATAACAGCAGCAGCATCAATTAGATAATAAGGCTGTCGGCGGCTGTACTCAAACCTATCGCGGCAGTACTCCTCAAAGGTTTTATGGCTGCTACGGAACAATCGTCTATCTCGCAGTTCCATCAACGCCTTGCCAGCTTCATAAGACGCGGGGAATCCAGGCGGGTTTCCCGCGCCCTGGGAACTGGTGAACCCGAAGGGAGAAGTTTTTAATATGGGCAATTAGACGGACTTGATATTACTTGTAACTGTGAAAACCTTCGCTACTAGTAGGATTAGAAGATATTCTTTCTCTACTCACACAATATGGTTGCCCAAATCCAAGAATTTGATGCCTCGCACTGGGTTAAAACTCGCTCTTCCCTAGACCCCTCTCAATCCACCTTTCTCACCTGGACAGGTAAGATTTACGCCTTTATTCCAGGTGAGAAGAGAAAACTTTTGTTTAAGATATTGGGTATGAGTGTGAGCAGGTGTATTCTCACAGAAGAGGGTAGTTGGGATTTTACCTCCAGAGAACTGACTTATTACCTTAACCTTGAGACAGGTGAGGCGTTACGGAAGTGGGAGAATCCTTGGACAGGGGAAACAGTTCCAGTTATGCACGTGGCAAATAATCCGGTGCAGGGTCACTTTCAGGGTAAGTTTCCCGCACCAGTAGAAGGGTCGAGTACAACTTTTGTATTTGACATATTTCCCACTTACCCCAATCCTTTGGCAGAAGATCCCAAGTTTGCTCAGTACAGTCCACAACCCACCTATCAGGCGGCGGAGTTGTTTAAAATTACTGTCCCAACTGTAGATTTATTGAACCCAGAACTTCCCTCGGTTTCTCAACTCCAACTCAGCTGGGATCGGATTGGTCCTTGGCTTCCTTGGATGAAGATGGGTGCTAGCCCAGGTCACCTTATTTACAGTGCCTACGGTAGCAAAGTCAGTGGTTTTACTGAGTTGCCGCAACTGTTTCAAGATGAAATTAATAGCCGTATTCCTTTATATCGGAATGCTCCAAAATCTTTTCTTGAGGGAGAAGATATGACATCTTGGCTATACTTCCAAAGACACTTTGAGGCTTACTTGGCAGAGGAAACATTCCCTTTGCCTGAAGTAGAAGGGGTGTAAGATTGTTAATTGCTAATTGTTGATT
>CAZZYE010000799.1:1415-4149 GCA_964658145.1 uncultured Stigonema sp. | reverse complement strand
ATTAGCAATTAGCAATTCCCAATTCCCTAACTCATAGTGGCATTGCTGCGATCATAAGTCATGCGAGCGTTATAGTCGATTTTTCCTTGAATGGGGTTCCAGTATTGGGATACTTCTCCAGGAAGACCAACTTGCTCCCCAGCACGTTCCAGCATTGATTGTTGACGATTTTTGATCATCTGATAGTGATGAACCATTAAGGCACGAGCTTTCTCTTGGGTTGACATATCAAAGTCCTCCCTATTTTTTTGGTGTTCTGAGATGAATTTTATTTTCACAATACTAATATAACCAAAATTCTGTAACAAAAGCTACGGAATTCTATTTTTAATAAAAGTTTAAACTCATTCCACCTCTACAAGGAGTGGGAGCCACGTGGGCATGGGGCATGGGTGCGCGTCCTATGCCCACGTGGTCAAACGACCTCGCGTCGATTTCTCCCACCCCTACAATTTGTGTGATTCCTCGCCGTTTTCTTGGAAAAATTTAAGTATAAGTGGCATCAATATGGTTCGGTTAAGGGTAGTTCGCGGACAGAGAAACCCTTGGTCAGACTTTTTCCGATACGACACATCAGTATGGCTTCATTTACCTCAACTCTGGGAGCGGACTAACCAACTGTATTGTCTACACACCTATTAAAAGGCTGATGATTTTTTCGTTACATTTATTTTATAGTAAGAAAAAATCAATAGGATAAACACATAATTTTCTCATTATGACTGTTACTTACCCCCGGAAATTTCAGAATACTTTGGGTGCAAGAGATATCCTCAAGCAGGTGGTTGGCGATCGCGAACTCCATCTCATCACCCTTAACCGCTACCGCTATAGTGAGCAACGCAGTTGCAAAGACCTCACTGAAGTAATTGAAAAACTGGATGGACAACCACGAGAATTAGTGCAGGATTTGTCCCACCACATCTCGGATGAAGCGCGTCATGCTATGTGGCTGACTGATTTGTTGGTGGAACTGGGTGCCGATGTGGGAACTCCTCCTGGTTCTTCCTATATCGATGAATTTGATCGTCTTATAGACCGAGAATCCTACGACCCAAAACACAACCTAGAGGACACTATAATTGCTGGGTTGGCAGCGATTAATATAACTGAAAAACGGGGTTGTGAGTATTTCTCCGCCCACATTTACGCCCTTAAGCAAGCGCCACAAACAGAAGAAAACATCAAAATCCGCGAAACAATTGAAAAAATTCTGCCAGAGGAAGCAGGACACGTTCGTTGGGGTAATCGGTGGCTAGCACAACTGGCAGCCTCTAGTCCTGAACATCGGCAAAAAGTAGAGCAAGCCAAGCAGAAATACGCTGCCATTGAACAAGCCGCTTTTGAAGCAGGAATGGATATCACCCTGGGTGCAGAACTGCGCCGGGTTACCAAGTTGGTGGAAGTGGCAAATACGATGCCACTTTGGCAACGTCCCCAGTACCTGATGGAACGCTTACCGCAGACTTTGCTTGCACCGGATCTGCAAATGACCCGGATTAATGTACTCGAAAGGGTTTGGAAGCGTGACCCACAGGCATTGATGGAGAAGTTTGTGCCCCTGTTCCTCAATGGCGTGAAAGGGATGGAAAATAACCCCAAAAACACAACAGTGTAGAACAGGCGTCTCGACTGTGATTAAGTAGTTGGCGGTCCCACGGCTTCAAGTCGTGGGATTCTAACAAGATTTCGGGCTTTGCTGAATTGAGGTATGAACCCAGATGTAGAGACGTAGCATTGCTACGTCTCTACAAAGATGTTGGTCCGCACGTAAAATATAGATTCAAGTTTTGAGAGAACGAGTCTCACGGATTTTAACGTCTTTAGTAACTCCATAATGATAGCACATTTTACGGGACTGAAGTCCCGTCGCATTCAAGAGGACAGTGCGCCTATGAGAGTTTCCCGAAGCTGGCAACTGCTAGGCGATTTCGCCCCGTCTCCTCGCTGTGCAGGTTTGCTGACTCTCTGGATAATTTAAAGATTGCGATCGCGATCCTGATTGTTTAAATAGCTTGTAATGCTTGAGATTCAGGTAGTCAGCTTGCTTTAAAGGCTAACTATATATACAGAACTTACTGATGAAGTACTGAGCTATTGCCTAACGTTATCGTGTCTCAAATGTTATATATCTACCAGGGAACGTTTTGAACGAGATGTTAAGTAAATACCCTGTTTTAATGTACTTATATTCCCTTGCGATAAAAAGACTGCACCTTAAAAAGAGACCTTGATCTATGGTTGTTAGACAGTAGAATGTGTACAACTAAATCACTGCATCTCTGCGCCCGCTACCCCGATAAGGAGGCTGAGTGGGTTTTTTCGGTTTTGCCCATAGCATATGTTGCAAACTCGAAGTCGTTAAAGATACATCGAACGCAATTGCTTTGTGGTCAAAACTGAAGAAGCCTAGTAGCAGGTTTGTGACTAAAAATGAAATGGTGGCACGCATAGCAAATGTCTATTTCAGAACTCTCTACTTCACTAGTACTGAGTTTCCTTTAGTGCATCCGGATAATTTGGTAAAAAGTATTTTTTTTTACTAATTTTTTTTTGAATTATCCGAGAAAATTTTCAACAAGTAATTAATGAGCAGCGCGATATCAGTGCCAACTCACTTAGAGGAATTGCTTACGGGGAGAAGCTTAATCATATCTATCTCGCTCGTTACAAGCTGACAGAAGAGCAATTACGGTTCATTAGATACAGTAATAATGACTCTGTAATCCTAATG
>CAZZYE010000799.1:0-1315 GCA_964658145.1 uncultured Stigonema sp. | reverse complement strand
AGTGTTAAATCTATGATCGTTAACAGTGAGAAATCAACGTGAAAGCACAGGTATTTAGAGGCGTCAATCAACTGTCTTACGAAGAGATTCCAGTACCGACACTGGAAGCGGATGAAGTACTGGTACAAGTGCAGGTGGTGGGACTGTGTCAGTCGGATATAAAAAAAATTCGTTATCCCCTGTATGAACCACCGCGCATCTTCGGACATGAAACTGCAGGGACGATTACAGAGGTAGGTCCTGAGGTAATAGGTTGGGAAGTTGGGCAACGGGTAGCGGTGATGCACCATATCCCCTGTATGCGTTGCGCCTACTGTCTGAATGACAATTTTTCTATGTGCGATACCTACAAAAACATCTGCACTACAGCAGGGTTTGTACCTAGTGGCGGTGGTTTTGCCGAGTATGTCAAAGTTCCCGGTCATATTGTCCGCAACGGGGGGCTAATTCCTATCCCCGATCGGATAAGTTTTGAAGAAGCAAGTTTTGTCGAACCAACTAACTGCTGCCTCAAGGCAGTAAAAAAAGCCCAAATTGCTCCTGGTCAAACGGTTTTGATTACTGGTGCTGGACCAATTGGTTTAATGTTTGTGATGTTGGTGAAGTCTTTTGGTGCCGTGGCGATCGCCACCGACTTGCTTCCATCCCGCATTGAGAAAGCTTTGAATGTGGGTGCACAAGCAGCGTTTGATGCCCGTGACGCCAATTTAAGGGCGAAAATTCATGCCCTCACCAATGGCATGGGTGTTGATGTCACCCTGCTAGCTGTACCTAGCGAGAAAGCTTTCTTTCAAGCCCTCGACTGTACCCGCAAAGGCGGTAAAATCCTCTTTTTCGCTGAGTTTCCCGATGAAATGGAAATTCCTGTCAACCCAAATATTCTTTACCGCCGGGAAATTGATTTGATGGGCAGTTACAGCTCATCTTACCGCCTTCAGAGTCTGGCTGCCGATCTAGTGTTTAATCGCCGCATTGATGTACAGGCATTAATTAGCGATCGTTATCCATTACAAGATTTATCAACAGCCGTGGAACAAGCAATATCTCCGAACCCGGAAACTTACAAAATTCTCATTCATCCGTAACGGTGTGGGGAATGGGGAATGGGGAATGAGATTTTTTTAATTCCTTACAAAGAAAGGCAGAAGTACGAAGGCAGAAGGCAGAAGGGAAATAAAAAAAATCCTTTAGGGGTGGGTTTAGAGCCGCACCAAAAGAAAAAATATGTATTTCGAGACGCGCAGCGCAAGAAATACTGCGTCCTTGTTTCAATCCCACGTTTTCAAGCGTGGGTTCCTTCTGCCTTCTGCCTTCT
>CAZZYE010000798.1:0-4154 GCA_964658145.1 uncultured Stigonema sp. | reverse complement strand
AGCCCCCCTTTTTAAGGGGAGCCAGCGCTGCAGGAGGGTTTCCCGACAGAGGCGACTGGCGTGGGTTGGGGGGATCTTCAGTCCGTGAACGTTACTAACAGCAAGCGTATTGCCCACGGCTTTTGTTGGCGTGGATACTAAAAATACCAATTAGTAGGGTGGGCTATGGCGCACAAGCTTTGCAATTGGTGGGCAGTGCCCACCCTACATTAAATTTGCTACATCTTAATAATTTTTCCAAAATTTTTTTAATTCTTTACTTGCACAATTCTAGGCAATGCCAAGGCTTGATCCCCATCCAAGTCAAGGGAAGCGAGGGATTCTGGCTCTGTGTGTTGTAGGATCTTCAACAATGCCACACTCTGATGCAATAATTCGTCTACATCAATGCCACTGTAAACGGATGGGTAACGACGCAGACGATTACTTCCCTCTCCCAGCAAAATCATTGCACCTCGCCAGTTGCGGTTACCCAAATGATATAGCGCCACAGCTATTTGCAGAATGCCTTGATAAAAAGTTTTTTCTGGCTCTGTTGCTTCGATCCACAGAGCCTCTAGGGTGTCATGACAGGCATAGAACTGCCCAGTATTGAACTGCTCTACACCTTGCCAAAACTGCTCCGACACCCCTTCGCTCATGCCATACTCTCTCGTACTTGTTTGATTGTTTCTAAAGAAATTTCTTGCTTGTCACCAGCAAACTCATTCTCTGGGGTGAGGAATAGCATACAGTGGCACTCTTTGCGCTCCCGCATTGGTACACAGGGACAGTTCCAAAATGTAGCACTTACCTCTGCTTGTTTGTCTTCGTAATGGCGACAGGGACACAAAGGCGCTCCTAAGTCATCTTTATGCTTGGCAAGTCCTTCAATCACAACTGCAGTCACAGAGGGTTCAGAACAAAAGTACGTTCCAGTGCGCTTAGCGTATTGTTCGGAAAAATGCCGCATTGCCTCTAGACTTTTATCGCTGGATATTGTATTTACTTCTGGTGATCTCATAAATTGCCGACTGCTGATAATTTAAATATTTCTTTGCATTGTACCTCATCGGACGCGATCGGGGTTGCCTGACACAAACCCCTAAGAGCGAACTACCGTTTTCATTGAGAGTATTTATTAATTTCCAAATAGCTTTCCCAGAAAGCTTTATTAGTAAGTTCAGGTAGGGTCTTTTTATATAGCTGTTTTACTTTATCAAACTTAAAAAATATTTGGAAACATACTGAGATTGTCTTCACCAAAACTCTCAAAAATTCTATTCGAGAACATTCAACAACAAATCCTTCCTGATTGATTAAACTATAGTATAAAGCTTTTCTAGCTCTAAAAACATTAATAGGTCTGTACCCTTGTATGCTTACATCTTGCACCTGGCGACTGTAAGTCGCGGCTACACGGACAAAACCCGCCTAGCCTTCGGCAACGGCAAAGCCGAACGCGGGTTTCAGACCCTTAATTTCCCGTGAGTCCGCGCAGGCGGACTTGGTTTGTATAGCCGCGAATTCTATTCGCCAAGGGCTGGTGCAAGATCTGAGTATGGGAACAATTTTGTATACCTTGTCAGCTACTTTATCATTCTTGTAAAATATAAAATCAGGCAAAAGATGCCCATTTAATGTTATGACTCTCATCCAACGAGCTAAAGTTATCTCTACCTCACCAACGCTTGACTCATACTTCTCATATACAAAAAGCTGCTTGCACTTATTCTTAAAACTTTCATCCCCTACCGATAGCACTTCATCGAGAATCAGAATGTCTGGTTGCACATCAGTGGCGATCGCAAACCACACCCAAGTAGACAAATCATTGTCCTATTTAATGTGATGGCTGATACACAGAAAAATTATGCGTTCAGAATTCAACTACTCACTCAAGCCGCTTTAATCCGGCTCTTCGTCCTAGCTATCATTCTAGGTACTCTCATTAGTTAGGTATACTTTGCCATGATTCAGATGCCAGGAGAAAGTTTTAGAGGTCAGTTGCCACCTCTAACTCAGAAAGAAACTACACTACGGGACGCCCTGAAACAGGATGTGGAGAAGCTTGCCGGTGAGATTGGACAACGTAACTACCTGTACTACAAAGGTTTGGTAGCGGCGGCTGATTTTCTCAAAGCCTCGTTTGCCCAAGCCGGGTACGAAGTCAAACAGCAGGAATACAAAATTGACAATCAGACCTACTACAACCTGTTCGTCGAAATTCCCGGCTTAGAAAAAGCTTCAGAGATTGTCGTTATTGGAGGTCATTATGACTCGGTGTCTGTCAGTCCTGGAGCGAACGACAATGGCACTGGTGCTGCTGCTACCCTAGAGCTTGCCCGTCTATTTGCTGGCAAAAAACCTGCAAGAACCTTGCGCTTTGTCGAGTTTGTTAATGAAGAACCACCCTTTTTCGTTTCAGAAAATATGGGGAGTCTGGTCTATGCCAAAGGTTGTAAACAGCGCCAAGAAAAAGTTGTCGCTATGCTTAGTCTAGAAACAATGGGCTACTACTCCGACCTGATTGGCAGCCAGAAATATCCCGCGCCCCTCGGTTCTATCTACCCATTACAGGGGAACTTCATCGGTTTCATTGGCAACATCGCTTCTGGTTCATTAGTCAGGGAGGCGATCGCCTCCTTCCGCCACCATACCCAATTTCCCTCTGAAGGTGCTGCTCTCAACAGCGAGATTTCTGGCGTTGGCTGGTCAGACCATTGGTCATTCTGGCAGCAGGGTTATCCAGGCGTGATGGTTACAGATACCGCGCCCTTCCGTTATCCTTACTACCACACTGAAGAAGATACTCCTGACAAAGTTGACTATGAGCGCTTAGCACGGGTCGTTGCTGGCTTGGAACATGTGATTGCCGACCTATCAGGACTGAGCGAACAAAAGTAATAAAAAGCAGTGCAACCGCCCTCTATAAAGTACGGTTAATACCCAACACTTCCAACACTATCTAGTTACATTAGAAAAGTGTCAAGAGCAGCAACAAATACACTTTGTCTTGACAGCAAACCGAAAAATATGGTGTGTTTTGCTTAGGTTCAAAAGTAATGCAAACACCCAGGGAAAGTACGGTTAATTCCAAACAATTAACAATTAACAATTAACAATCAACAATTCCAAAAAGCCTCTTCCTTCTTTGGGGAGGAGGGCTTTTGAGTTAGACGTTTTCTATATCTACTCAAAATTAACTATAACAGTGAAAAAAAAGATTCTTATAGCAGGACTTGCTCTTTTATCTTTCATTATGGTTACATTGGCAGCTTCGGTACAGGGTTCTCAAAAAATCAATGAACTCTATGTTTTTGGCGATAGCCTCTCAGATGTTGGTAAGGTATTCCACGCCACAGGTGGAACATATCCCTCTAGTCCTCCCTACTTTCAAGGGCGTTATTCCAATGGCTTGGTCTGGGTAGAATATCTTGCTTCTTCGCTTCTATTAACTTCCAAGCCAAACACTAATTTTGCTTGTGGTGGTGCGACTACGGGAAGCGGCAGCGTTAATGGTACACCAGGCTTGTTGGCGCAAGTCAATAGCTTTACAAAAGCGCATCCGGAGGTAAATCCAAATGCGCTTTATGTTCTCTGGGCTGGTGCCAATGATTATCTTTATGGCGCTACCGATCCTACACTGTCAATCGAAAATTTATCGAAGGCAGTTCAGTCCCTATCTACAGCGGGTGCTAAAAAAATCATGGTCGCTAACTTACCGGATTTGGGGAAGCTTCCAGCAACACATAATCGTCCCAATTCCAGTATCCTCAGTTCTGTAACGATCGCCCATAATGTCGGCTTGGCTAAATCCCTCCATGTGAGTAGCCAAAAGTTAGATTCTCACACCCAGATCATCGAACTAGATGCGAATTCCCTATACCAGGAAGCCATTACAAACCCTAGTAAATTTGGTTTCACCAATGTGACCAATGGCTGTCTAAACAATCTTACTCCCTGCGATCGTCCAGACAAGTTTTTGTTCTGGGACGGTATTCATCCCACAACTGCTGCTCATCGGATAATAGCAGAAGCAGCCCTAAAAGCGCTCCAAACTGCGCCTTCGTTAATATAAAGAATTGTTAGTTGTTAGTTGTTATATCATGTCCGGTTCATGACTTATTATATGAACCCTCACCCCGCCCTCTGGGCACCCCTCTCCCAAGCAT
>CAZZYE010000797.1:0-4154 GCA_964658145.1 uncultured Stigonema sp. | reverse complement strand
AGCCCCCCTTTTTAAGGGGGGTTGGGGGGATCTTCAGGGAGTAAACGCTACTAACCGCAAGCGTATTGAAACACACCCTACTTATTAAAGACACATAAAGTGTTTCCTGATTAATTAATCCAACTAAAAAAAAATGAAACTATTTACAGAATATCCCGAAAAAGACGAACTCAAATATTACGATCTCTTTCGCGATCTCATCAAAAAGCGGATGGAAAATCTCTACGGGGGTGATTCGGCAGAACCAGCAAAGAGAGATACTCACGCTAAAACCCACGCTGCTGTTCAAGGAACTTTAGAAATATTTGACTTTGATGAAGCAGCAATTAAGCAGAAATTGAGCAATACCTCATTAACTGAAGCTCAACTTTCTACCATTTCTATAAAACAAGGTTTATTTGCAAAACCGAAACAATATCCGGTGTGGCTACGATTTGCTAATGGTGCCTTTTCAGTTAAGAATGATTATGAACCAGATACACGCTCTATGTCCATAAAAGCGATCGGGGTAGAAGGAGAACGACTAGCCCAAAGTCACGAGTTAAAAACCCAAGATATTATTGTACACAATGCCAACAACTTTTTTGTCATAACCATCAAATACTACTACGGCTTTTTTTTGACGATTTATAGATCGGGGGTTTCTTCATTTCTTAAGCTGTCCCCACTTTTATGGCTACTGCTGCATCCCAAACAATTCTCACTTCTAAAAAACGGTTTCAAACGGATTCCCAAGAGTTTACTTACAGAAAGCTATTGGGGTGGTTCAGCTTTTTCTTTGGGACTCAAATCTGATTTTGACCCAACTAAACCGGGTGTAGTTCCTGTGGAATATCCGGCTGTAATTAAATATGCATTTACTCCGGTTTCTAGTCAACCACCTCATCAACAGCTTCCTTCCCAGTCCAGATCCGAAAGCGAACTTAAGAGTGCTAAAGCCTCAGGTTCAGAAGACAACTACTACCGAGAGGATATAATTCAATCTCTAGCAAAGCCTGATGCTGAATACTGTTGGGACTTTCAAATCCAATTTCAAACTAGCCCAGAGATGCCCATTGATGATTCTACCATTGTTTGGAAGGAAGAGGAATCACCCTTCTTTACAGTTGGTCGTCTGACAGTTAAGCATCAGAATGTTCACTCTCCCCAAGAAGATGACTTTGGGGAAAATCTTCGCTTTTCTGTTTGGAATGGTTTGGCAGTCCATCGACCTGTCGGTGCGATAAATCGGTTACGCAGCATTGTTTATCCTATCGTTGCTGAGTACCGTCTTAAACAACGAGGAGTCAAATACCAGGAACCAACTGCTTGACGTTTTACTTATAAAATGCTCACTCAGAGCGCTTGAGTGAGCGTACTTCATGCCGCTTTTTAGCTCCATGTCTGAGCGATCGCAGGTTACGCTGGACGTTGTTGGCTTAAAACTTGGTAGGCATAGCTAAAATCGTCAGTGGTAATGCGGATGTCTGCCGGATCGGTCAAACCTTGAGAACGATAGCGACGGATAGCTTCCACCGCAGAACGATCGCCTAACAATGCCAAATCTGCCCCGTTCCAACCCTCAGTTACTTCCGCCCAATATACCAAATTCACATCTTGCAATGGACGTTCAAGGTTGTGAACTTGCAGAATTGCCAAGCGACTTTCCAGATTTGGTAAATCCACTAATAGCTGTAAATCTAACCGTCCAGCCCGGAGTATTGCTGGGTCTAAGGCATCAGGACGATTGGTAGCGGCAATCACCAGAATGGTAGCACAGGAGTGCAAACCGTCCAATTCTGTGAGCAACTGTCCCACAACGCGATCGCTGACTCCATCGCCATTGTAACGCCCTCTTGCTGGTGCTAAAGTATCAATTTCGTCGATAAAGACAACGCAGGGGGCTGCAAGTCGTGCTTTGGCGAATAATTCCCGCACCGCTTGTTCGCTAGCACCCACCCACTTGCTCAGTAATTCCGGACCGTTGACACAGATAAAGTTAGCTCTTGTTTGGGAAGCAACGGCTTTAGCTAACATAGTTTTGCCTGTTCCGGGTGGTCCCCAAAGTAAAATGCCTTTGGGCGATCGCGCTTTGGTTCTTAGGTAAAGTTCCGGATGCAGCATTGCGCCTTCTACCGATTCCCGCAGGGTATGTTTGATCTCCTCCAACCCACCAATTTCTGACCAAGCAACGTTGGGGGATTCGACTTCTACCGAACGCAAAACTGCGGGTTTAATTTCTTGAAGTGCTTGCAAAAAATCCGACTGCTGTACCGTCATCGTTTCGGGAATTTGCGCTTCAATGGAGGGGACTTGGCGGCGCAAAGCAGTGTAGGCAGCTTTTTGACAGACGCCTTTCAAGTCTGCACCCACAAATCCGACGGCTAAATCAGCGATCGCTTCCAAGTCTACCATCTGGTCTAATGGCATGGCGCGAGTCAGAATTTGCAGGATCTCCAAGCGTCCCTGACGGTCTGGTACGCGAAATAACACTTCGCGATCAAATCTCCCAGGGCGTCGCAACGCCGGGTCAAGATGGTCGGGACGATTAGTGGCGGCTAGCACGATCACGCCTTGAGTTTTGGCAAAGCCGTCCATCAGGCTGAGGAGTTGTGCGACTAGCCGTTTTTCCACTTCCCCTTCTACTTTGCTGCGATCTGGGGCGAGACTGTCGATTTCATCTATGAATATCAGACAAGGAGCACTTTTCGCAGCTTTATCAAAGATTTCTCGCAGTCTCTGTTCCGCTTCGCCGTAGTGTTTACCGATGACTTCTGGTCCGGCTATGGCAATGTGGTTGACTAAGAGTTCTTCGGCAAGGGCACGGGCAGTGAGGGTTTTGCCAGTGCCAGGGGGACCGACTAATAAAACGCCCCGTGTGGGTTCTAATCCAATTTTCGCAAGTAGGTCAGGACGTTTTAAAGGTATGGCGATTAATTCTTTCAGTTCAAGGAGGACTTCCCCAAGTCCACCCACATCCTTTAGTCCGCAACTTGTTGCTGTTTGGGTTGGAGTTACTGGGTTTGGGGATGTAGAGTTCGATGTACCAGAACTAGAGCTAGGCTGTTGAGTGCGTCCGCAACTTGTGCCAACATGGACATTAGGACGGGGAATACGAACTGAACGGGGTATGCTGCTGACAGGACGAGTACGTATCTGCATATCAGCCTTGATTTCTCCAGTTTCTATTTTTTCTTCTAAGGCTTTCGCAAGTTCTAGTAACTGCTCAAAACCTTTGAATAAATCGCTCATCAAATTCCTCCCGAACTACAGGAAATCTAAAATCTACACTACACCCAAACAACTGATAACCATATTGCGAGGGCTTCCAATTTACACGTTCGTCACCCAGTATTGCCATCTTGCACCAGTTGCAATAACGCTATTTTTGTAGGGTGGGCATCGCCCACCATTGACCGATCGGGCCTATTTTTGCGTTGGTGGGCAGTGCCCACCCTACACGAACTATCGAATGGTGCAAGATCTCAGTTACTTTAAATTAATACGCTTACGCATTTCTGCTTCAAATTGTTCATCAGTACTTACTATTACACGACCAGGTTTAGCCCTAATGATGGTTAGAAAATACTGAAAAGCATCCTCATCATTAGGATTTTGCTTAACATAATTACGTAATTGCTTTTCATCCATACTTTGATAATCTGCTTGAGTCATTCTATGATTACCTCACCATTTTCAAGAATTTCTAATTGTGTTTCTTCACCAACTAAAATAACTACCCGTTTAGTTCGTGTATCATACCTCACCATTTCAATTGATTGAAGTAGGTTACTGATTCTTACACATTGGGTATAAAACGCGGTCAACTGTTCTACTGTTGGTAGTAAAGGATCTTTCATTTTAATTCTACTCACCTTGGACGGGGGAAATTTACTTTGATGGTGTACTTAGAACCCAAATTCCTCGCTCCGTTTTGGCAAACTCTTTAGCAATGGTAGAACAAGATATCTTTCTATTTGCAGGAACTATCCGAGAAAATCTTACCTTGTGGGATTCGACAGTGCCACAAGCTGATTTGGTACAGGCTTGCTCTGACGCAGTTATTCACGATTAAATTTTATCTCTGCCTGGAGGATATGATGTAATACGGTTCAGTTAATAGCGTTTACTCCTTGAAGATCCCCCCAACCCCCCTTAAAAAGGGGGGCTTTTTC
>CAZZYE010000796.1:0-4157 GCA_964658145.1 uncultured Stigonema sp. | reverse complement strand
CAACAAAAAGGGTATACATTCCCAAGTCAAACGCAAAGTTTAGACCATTAGGAATACCGACGGTGTATCCATATTGCACCTCAATTCCAGAAAGTTTAGGGATATTTTGTTTGACCCCAGTATTTGCTTATGGTAAAGCTTTTTTTGGTCAAAGCACAAAGCGAGCGACAGGAAAAAAGAGGTTGTGTTAGTAGAATAAGTGTGCTACCAGTGAGCGACTATCAGCTTTACCGAAAACGTTTCTTTTCAGCCTTACCAGCCTTTGATTTGAAATGGGTTTTGCCATTGGCTGAAATCAGCTTGAGGTTAGCCTTTTAAGTGAATTGATTGCTGAGGGGGCGATCGGTGTTGATCAATGAAACAGAAAAATCCATGAAGATGCGCGAAAATTGTAGTAAATACACATCTAGGCGGAGAAAAGGCGGGTATCTGGGAAACGCTTTGCTTTCAGCCGTCGGTCAACCTCTGCTCTGGAAGACACTTCTAGGCGTTGCAATTAAGGCTATCGCCAGAGCAGAGGTTGCCGCGTCTGAATTCCCAGATACCCTTACATTGTCGAACGAGCGAGCCTTCCAAAAGGAGGGGCAACGCTATGATTAAAAACTCTTCCCTTTCCTTTAGTAATACATTAGGTGTGCTACCAAGTGAGCTAAAAATGATCGCAAAGCAGATTGTTTGGAGGTAAGCGAGAGTGTGAGCCCTGATTCCCAGACGTAGTGAATCACCAATAGGAAAAAACGTGAGATCTATCAGATTTGACTCAGCCCTTGAATAGTGAGCTACTTGAGGCGACACATTAATCCATATGAAACAATGAGTTTTGGTTACGCTCACCCTGTACGTTTTTTCCACGAGCAAGCAATCTCTCACTAGTAGCTTACCAGTAGGTTACTAGTGATTCATGTGGGGTTAAACTAAAAAAGGAATTAAAGATGTACCCTTTTTTATGGCAACAGAAAATCCGCGTGTAGCCGCCTACCCACCGCAGTTTATTTATCAACGTCTAATTGAATTTAAACGGGAGCGAGGGTTGAAATCAGATTCGGCGGCAATTGTCGCAATCCTGGAAAGTTATTTTTTGGGTGACACACCGTCAGGATCTAGTAACACACTAGCAGTGGACAAGCGCCTTGATGATTTAGAGGTAAAGTTGTGAGCCTGCTTGAAGAAGTAGCATTTCTCAAGCAGGCTTATCAGGGTTTACAATCGAATTTGAGTGAGCCACTGGTTCCAGACGAATTAGCTGAAACTGGTATTTTGATGGTCAACAATTTGTTTCAGTCTTACCACACCACCAAAAGTAGAACCCTTTGAATAAAAAATTACTCAAAGGGTTGAATTGCATTCGCCCGCTTCTTACTTTCAAGCTCTATCCAAGCGCGGAAATTATTCGGATTTCACTGGTACGCGCTGGATTTTTGCACGTAAAGTCTCTAAGACTTCGGGTGTAACTATATGCCACCAGGGGCTTTTGGGAGTTTCCTGGAAAGCCTGAATAATTCCTTTTGATCGCCAGTAATGAATGGTATGAATTCCAACACCCAGTTTTTCTGCTAGGGCACTAGTGGAATAGTAGCCTTCCGGACTGACCCCAGATTTCGCAACATTTGGGTCACTTAAAGGCTTATCAATCCCAAATTTCCAACGAATCCAGGCTATACCTTTTTTGGTAAAAGCACGCCCATTCGCATTTACTAAACCTCGGCGATTCAGTTCCGAGGCAATTTCAGTATCAGTTCGACCGGGAGCTAATTCTTCAATCAGTTGAAGAACTTTGGTAGGTGTTCGGAACTTATCTGCATTTGTTGGACGTGTCGCAACTAAGATACTTGTAGCTCCTGTATGCCATAGTATTTGGATACGAGTCGAGCGTTCTGGAGCGTCGATCGGGGTGAGAGCAACTTGTTTGACTAACAACCCCAGTATCTCTTTACGCTCAAGGTTTGTCGTACTACTAGCGTGCCAAACTGTTGGAATATCATTGGCTAAGTGTAAAATTTGCTGCCGTTGCTCTGCTGTTAATTCCAGCCTTTCTACAAGGTTCGCTTTCTGATATGCATCTTCTAATTCTGCCAATTGCTGTAATTTTTCATTCCAGCGCTTTTCTAGTGTACGGGCGACTAAACGATTCTCTGGTTCGGTGGCATCATATTGTCGAAAAGCTCTGTCAGCCTCGTAACGTGCCCTTTCCAGCCTGAGTTGCCATGTTTGATCTGCCGAATGTGCTTGATTTTCGAGTTCCGACAGTACTGCAAGAGAAATGTCGAGTTCTTCATAGGTCAAAGCTTCAAGCACATGAGCCGAAACTACTGTATCAATTGCTGCTCCCGCAACTGTCCAGCAGACACCCATGCTACCATCAAGTTTACGAGCTTGGCTACA
Organism: uncultured Stigonema sp.; assembly: GCA_964658145.1. GTDB lineage: Bacteria > Cyanobacteriota > Cyanobacteriia > Cyanobacteriales > Nostocaceae > Stigonema. The sequence continues at coordinate 1,775 of CAZZYE010000796.1, read as the reverse complement.
TTCATAAGCTGCTCTACAACCACCATTTCCGTGGTAGCGAGGACTCATTTTTCGTCCGCATTTACCGCAAATGACTAAACCTTGAAGAAGCGCAAAACCCTCTCTTGGTCTGCCATTGCATCCATCAGACATAGAAAATGGGCTATTGCGTCTGAGTCGCTCACAATTAGATTCATACTCAGACCAGCTAATATAAGCCTCGTGAGCGTTGTGAATGACAACTTTCCACTCTTGTTGTGGTAGTAGTTGGGTTTTCACCTTGATTACTTGCCCATTCTCGATGACGTTAAGACTACGTCGTCTACCGTACACATAGGTTCCTGTATAAGTGGGATTACGCAGTAGAGCAGTTATACGGCTAAGGTTGGCTGGTCCCCAATGAAGTGTACCAATATCCCCAGGTCGCCAACGTCTTCTTGGGAAAGGAATTTGGTTCACACAAAAGTAGCGCATTACCCCAAACGCGGTTCCAAGGGCGCGAAACTGTTGAAAGGCTAGCTGTATCGCGGCAACTACACCCTCATCTGGGTCTAGTACCAGTTTTCCTTCTGGGTCATATACATAGCCAGTAGGTGGAGAGCAACGCAATTCTCCTTTTTTGGCTTTATTTAGTTTGGCTCCCTGTAAGCGTAGACGCATACCATGTAATTCAGTGTGGCTCCAAGTTCCCTTAAAACCCAATATCACTCGGTCATTAAAATCATTTGGGTCGTAAACCCCATCATGGTCAATTATCAAGGTATCTGTCAGGGCACAGATATCTAAAAGTTTATGCCAATCTGCTTGGGAACGAGAAAATCGTGATGCTTCCAAGGCAAAAACTGCACCAACTTCTCCTAAACCGACAGCAGCCATCAGTTGATGAAAATCTTCTCGTCCTGTCGTGGTTTGGCCACTTTTTCCCAAGTCCCCGTCCAAAACTTTGATCAGGCTTGTATCCCAACCTAGAAGACTGGCGCGGTCAGCTAGAGCATACTGTCTTTCTGTACTTTCACGGTTAAATTCAACTTGTATTTGTGTTGATTGCCGCAAGTAAACTACGGCACTCCGTTCCAGATGAGTTGTTCTGATTTTAGTGTTCATCAGTCTTACACCTCTTCTGGTCGTCTAGTGGGCTGGTTTTTGAGAGCATTTTGTCCACCAGCTGTGCTGTCAGTTTGATTAGGCGTTGCATGCGTTCTTCGCTTTTTTCCGGTAGAACGCGCTTTTTTCGATCCTGTTGTGTCATTTGTTTTCTTGTGTGAAGCTTCTTCATCTTCTGGAACACAAGAAAATTTGTGCTTTACGGATTTTGAACGAGCCGCCACCCACTCGCTTAGGCGTAGTAGTTTCTCTGGGTCAAATAATCGGGTTGTATCTGCTCTCATTACACCCGCTTCTGGTAAGGCGAGGGTGGTTTCTTCTGCTGGCAAGGACACAAGTCCACCGTCTGGATGTTCCACGGTTATTTTAATGGTCTTGCCGACTTTGCGCATCTGCCGCACGACCACTGACTGACCGTACAAAGGATGAATGGGATTAGTGATGGTGACAGTAGATCCCAAAAGTGTATTGAAGTTGTGTGCAGTCTTACTATATTGTGCCCACTATCGCGGATAGAGCGTGGGTGCGATTCGTTGATTAGTGAATCTCGGTAACCAGTCCGTACATAACTAATCCAGTGAAACTTAGATAACTAAGCACTGAACTCTCAGGTCGATGAAGGTGCAAGTCCTTCCCGCTAGTTATCTCTTATTAAATTTTAAATAACAACAACAACAACAGCGTAGCTGATA
>CAZZYE010000795.1:0-4158 GCA_964658145.1 uncultured Stigonema sp. | reverse complement strand
CATTCCCTATTCCTCATTCCCCATGCGCCATGCCCTATGCCCCATGCCCAAATGATGACAAATGACTAAACTTTTGGTCAATGGTATCCCATGTTCGTAAGTATGAGCGCTACTAGTTGGGCTGCCAATTGAATAAGTTTCAGTTCATCTTCTCGCAAAGTACAGGGCTGAAACCACTGTAGCGACAATACCGCCAACACTTCATTGTGGGATGCGATCGGCGCCAGGAGATGTGCTTGAACACCAGAATTGAGGTAATGGGCAACACCAGCAAGTTTTGGATCTTTGGGGATATTGGCTGAAACTTGCATCTGCTGAGTGGCGATCACCTCTTCAAACAGAGGGTCTTGCGCTAGCCAATTTTCTACTTTAAAATCACTACTGTAAGTGCCTTGAGTTGCAATCAAGGTATTGCTCTTTACCAATTGCAAAATACAGCCGTCAGCCGCCAAACCTTCACCAAAAACTGTGGCAATTGGGTTTAGAGTTGCTTCTAAGCTAGAAGCTTCCTGAGTAACCTGTAATAAAACAGCCAACAACGCTATTTGGGCATTCGCACGGCGTAATTCTTCTGTACGTTGCTTGAGCAAATCGTAGCTTTCCGCCGCTCGTTGCACCACCGCCTTCAGTTCCCCTGGGTCCCAAGGCTTAGTAATGTATTTGTAAACTTGACCTGCGTTAATCGCTTCTACCAAATCTTCAATATCGGTAAAACCTGTGAGGATAATCCTTACCGTGTCTGGAAACTGAGGTACAGTTTTGCTCAGAAACTCTGTTCCCTTCATTTCTGGCATCCGCTGGTCAGAGATGATGACCGCCACTTCCCCTTCTGCTGCCAACACTTCCAGGGCGTTCCCACCACTATCTGCTTTGAAAACATTGAAGTCACGGCGAAATGTCCGATAGAGCAGATCTAGATTATCTGGCTCATCGTCAACTACTAAGATTTTCTGCTTTTTTGGTCTTTCTATAGTCATTAACTGACACCATGTTTTATCCAGTTCAGGAATTGGATTATCCATAAGAACAATCCTTTAAGTATAACCCTTTCGTTATATTCTATACCAAGCTATATTGAAAATAGCTTGCAACACTGGCTTGAATCGACCTTTAACTTATGTAACAACATAGATTAGGAATCACAAGATTTTCTAAGTGTAATTACGGAGTAAGAATGCTCGGTAATTGTTTTTTATTCATAACTCATCGTTAGACTATAAAATAATATTTGGTGCTATAGGTGTACTTGTACTGACATAAATGTTGCCCTATCTACTATGACTGACTTACCACCCAATACTCAAAATCCTGATCGTGAGAAGAACGATATAGCGCCACTACTGCAAAAGCTCAGAAAAAAGCAAGGCAACTGGGTGGAATGGGGAACGGCGATCGCCCAACTGCAAAAAGCCGGTTACAATCCCCAAACGATTTTTGAAGAAACTGGTTTTGAGCCAATTCAACAGAATCAGGTAGTTGTGGGTGCGCAAGTTTATAATTCTTTAGAAAAGACTGGGGGATCAGAGGCAGTGCGATCGCACTACGCTACACGGGGAAGCGATGTATTATATGAACTACGTTTGCTTACAGAAGAAGAACGCGCCGCCGCCGCCGAACTAACCTTCCTGCATAAACTTGACGTTGATGAAGCAAGGGAAGTCGCTAAAGCAATAAAAGATTTCTCTCGCTTGCCTATCCTCCCTGAGGGGTATGACAATCATCCGGGAGATGCTGTGGCTTATCATTGTTGGAAACTGGCACGCCAAAACTCAGACTTACAAGAGCGATCGCGCCTCATCGGCAAAGGCTTGAAATTTGCTCACACGCAAACAGCAAGGCAACAAATCGAACGATTACTAACTGATTTTACCATCGTACCCAAACGTCCTGCACCTACTTTACCCTTTTACCGTCTGGAATCAGAGGAAGAATTGCCCCGCCTCGTGCCAGTGGTGGGTGAGTTGCCATTGACACCACAAGACCTGCAAGCTGTCCCTCTAGTAGAACAAATAGAACCATTTCGCATGGTCAAATTTGCTGGAGAGCAAGCATGGGTGCCGTTACCAGGTTGGCAAACACTGTTGAGTGCAGAAGACCCAGTGGTGATTTTGTGCAATAGCGATCGTCTTCCCAAGCAAACACAATCCGCCCCAGGACTGGTGTTGGTAGTTTTAGACCGCGCCCAACGGCAGTGGGATGCTAGCAGTTACTTTGTATTTGAAAACTCTGGTCAATTAGATTTTCAGTGGTTTGAAACCGCACCAGAAATTCCCCTCTTAGGGCGAATTATTGTGATTTTGCGTCCCAAGAAAATCCTGGATGAAGAACTGACAAAAGATTCTTGGCAAATCGACGAATAGTTGGTTGTTAGTTGTTAGTTGTTAGTTGTTGGTTGTCAAAAAAGAACCACTCACCAGATTGCTTAACAATAAAGTTAAGTGTGTATACGCTTAACTTTATGTAAGGGACTTCCAATTAAAAAAATCTCCAATTTTGTAGGGTGCGCTCTTACGACGAGAGTACGGCACCATAACAGCCTAAGACGGTGCGTTACGCTGTCGTTCGCGATCTTCGAAGTGGTAGCGACGAAGGAGCGCTCCTGCGCCTACGCACAACTTTCACGTCGTGCGTTTTGGTTTGCACCGTTTTGGTTAGTCAGCACGCATGAGGAGGGTTTCCCGACAGAGGCGACTGCGAACCCGAAGGGCTTGTCGTCAGACATCGCCACCAGCAACATATGAAAGAAACACATTTTTCGGAACGCAAAGTCCTGGTTCTGCTAGTGTGCGTCACACGATTATCGCTGCCAACCTTAATAGTGCGAACGGTGTCAACTCCGACGTATCAGGCACATTCAAAAGCGAGGGCTACAACCTGATTGGTGACAGCACAGGCAGTACCGGATTTGATGAAGCTATAGGAGACATAGTAGGTACTAGCGACAACCCAATTGACCCTCGACTTGCTCCTTTGGACTTCAATGGTGGTACAACACAGACAATCGCCCTCCTTCTAGACAGTCCTGCAATTGATGCAGGCGACCCAACCATGCTGGATACTGATCCCACCACCGATCAGCGCGGTTTTACTCGTGTAAGCAATGGTAGAGCGGATATTGGGGCGTTTGAATTCTCTAGTTAAGCCGCTGGTTATTGTTAGTGAATACCTCACCCAGATATACATCTAGGTGGGGTACTTGTTTGGATTCGGTCGCGATCTTACACCCAAGGTGAAGAAATAGCAGTTGTTGAAATCACTTGACAATCGTTCTTCTAATTTGGTTGGCATCTCTGAAGTCCATTGGTTATTAGTTCGTTAGCCTTAGCCCTAGCTACCTGTTGGGATAAACATAGAAACTTTGGCGTTGCTGATTTGAAGTATGAATCCACGTGTAGAGACGCGAAATTTCGCGTCTCTACAAGAGTTTCGGAATCACACGAAACGATTTTCATACATGGATTCAGCAACGCCGAAACTTTGATGTAGTCGCGTTTGTCATAACAATTTTACGAATCTTTTTTCTTAGGCTTCCCCCACACTGATTTTTTTGGGGTAGATAATACATCAGCGATCGCACTCTGGGAATGAGGCAAAGCGTCATCCCTCACCTTAACTTTTCCTTGACGCTTAGCATGTAATATTACGAATATACTCAGTTAAATTCACAACTACATCTTACTTAAGCCTTATTCTTTGTTTACTGTCACATTTTTGCACTCTTTATTTGTTGTTTCCGGGTTTATTCGGTAGGTGCAAGATATGAGCTACGGCGGGTTTCCCGCCGTAGGGGCTGGACTCACCGCATCTTTTGCCATTGGAATTACACCATTACGACGACTGTGAGAACCATATAAAGGTGTATAAAATACAGTACTTATACCAAATAATACACAGTTAAAATTAAAAATTATCACATCGATAAAGTTGATAGGGAATGCCAATGCGGTAGTACTGTTTGGAATCTATCGTGCAAGTGCTTTGCCTAGAAAGTACTAACTGCTGGGGATAATCCCGGTGTTTTCTTCCAGGACCAATAATCCATAAATTAAGCTTAGATGTTGTTAGTACTTTTAGTTGGGAAAGCTTTTGCCAAACTGATTGAAAATCTGGATATTGCTTGAAAAAAGCAAAATTAGAAGAGGGGAGTGGGGAGTGGGG
>CAZZYE010000794.1:0-4167 GCA_964658145.1 uncultured Stigonema sp. | reverse complement strand
ATGCGCAGGCAACTTTTGCACTCACTACCATATCTGTGATGACCAACTTGGCACAAAGCTTCAATGAAGAACCATTAGCAACTTTGCAATGCATAGTTGCAGTTTAGAGTCTATTGTCCAAAGGTGTACGGTTCCATCAAGCCCAGCCGCAGCAATGGAGCGACTATTGGGACTGAACCGGACGCTGTGTGTTGTTGCAGTGTGAAGTAGTGTTCTCACTAGGGTGCCATCTCGCTTCCATATCTTAACCGTTCGATCGTTTCCCCACACAACTAAATCCCCGCCATAAATCTCATACCACACCCTTGTACCATTGTAAAGGAGTAATATGTCTGCTGCCAACGCGGGTCATGTCAAGGTGGGTACAGAGGTATCCTTCTTTTTCTAGCTGGTCTTTAGCCCTGACTAGTATTGAATATTTTCCCATCTGTCGAGCATTGAAGACATAACAAAATTCCCCTGCCTTCAGTGCTGTATATAGTTGGTAGTCCGCACTGGGCACCACATAGGTAGGGTCTCCTGAATGCAAGTTGCCACCGACCTTGAATTGGCTTGAAACCATTGGGAGATGTACCAATTATTTAGGTAGTTGTGACTTTTTATGAAGAAAGAACTCATAAATTAGAATATACCAATTCATTGCTTTGCAGTAGGACCCACACGAGCGCACAGCAAGCGATCGCTTGTCTCCACAGCCACATTCGTCCTCAAATAATCTCGCACTAGATCGCACCCCTGTGCTAATAAATCTAGCTTGAGAATTCGTGGCAAATTCCACAGAACTAGCTTGCTGTCTTCACCAACTGAAGCCAAAAAAGTGCCGTCAGGGCTAAAGTTAACCCCCCTCACCGCAGAACTATGCCCTCGCAACGTTGCCAGTTCCGTACCGTCCAACTTCCACAGTTTCACCTGGTTATCTACACTTGCGGAAGCGATCGTTTTACCGTCTGGGCTAAATGAAATTCCCCACACCGGTGCACGATGACCTGTAAGAGTTTTCAACCTAGTACCGTCAAGTTTCCAAAGCTTAATTGTACCGTCTGCACTGCCAGAGGCGAGGGTATTACCTTGGGGGCTAAATGCAACTACCCATACAGTAGCACTATGAGCAGGAAAACTTCTCTCTAACGTCCCATCAAGTTTCCAAAGCTTCACCGTACCGTCTCCACTGCCAACAGCAACTCTAGTACCGTCCGGACTAAACGCTCCTCGCCACAAGCCTTTGCCACTTCCAGTGAGAGTTTTTATCAATGTACCCCTTAGGGGTTCGCCAGGAGCCACAGACGGGAAACCCGTCTTCAGCGCTGGCTCACCGTCAATCTTCCAAAGCTTTACTGTATCATCTTGACTTGATGCAGCAAGGATAGTACCATCAGGACTAAAGACTACTGACGTCACCATTGCTTTAAAACCATTGAAAGTCCTAACCAAAGTTCCATCTCGCTGCCAAAGTTTTACGATCCCATCGAAACTACCAGAAGCAATCAACTTGCCATCCGGGCTAATATCAACATAGATTACTGGTGCTGTATGTCCCACAAATGTTGCCAGCAATTTGCCTTGACGATCCCAAAGTTTAACCGTGTTGTCCTGACCAGCTCCTGCTGTGGCAATTGTTGTGCTATCAGAACTGATATCAACTCCATATATTCCATTCTGGTGAGCAGTGATGGTTGTTTGTAATGGGTTCTGACTTTGCCAGAGTTTGACAACGTTGTCTGTGCCGGCTGAGGCAATAAAGCTGCCATCTGGACTCCAAGCTAGCCCCCACACTGGTGCGCTATGCCCTCTAAACGTAGTTAATTCTGAGCCACTAATGTGCCAAATTTTTATGGTTTTGTCCTGACTGGAAGATGCAACCATCTGACCATCGGGACTAAATGCGACTCCTGTGACAACTGCAGTATGACCTGGAAAGGTTTTTAACAACGTCCCTTCTTTAGTCCAAAGTTTGACAGTGTTGTTTGAGCTTGATGAAGCGATAATCTGACCGTCAGGGCTGAAGGTGACTTTGTTATTATCCCCTGCATTTTGGATGGTTTTTAACAGCTGACCGGATCGCCGCCAAAATTTCAGCGTATTATCCAGACTCACACTGACAAAGATCTGACTATCCGGACTAAATGCCACTCCCAATACTCCACCTTTGTGACCTTTAAGAGTTTTTAGTAACTGACCATCTCGTTTCCAAAGTTTGATAGTATTATCCAAACTCGCGGAAACAATTAGCTGACCATCTGGGCTAAACTTGACTACCCAGATCGGCGCATTGTGACCAGTGAGAGTTCTTAGTAACTTACCCCTTCGGGGTTCGCCAGGAGCCACAGACGGGAAACCCGTCTTCAGCGCTGGCTCACCATCTCGTTGCCAAATTTTTACGGTGCGATCGTCAGAAGCGGAAATAAGCGTCTTACCGTCACGGCTAAAATCTACTGCCCTCACAGGTGCAGTATGACCAGTGAGAGTTGTCAACAGGCTACCGTCACGCCGCCAAAGTTTGATTGTGTTGTCTGCGCTTGCTGAGGCAATTACAGAACTATCAGGACTAATAGCCACTGCTAGAATAGCGGTTTTATGTCCCGATAAGCGGTTGTATTCATCCGCTCCATAAACAGCTTGCGCCAAGGCATTTTTAACCTGATTCTCAATATTTGCATCTGCCGAGTCAATTTTTTGCAGTCTTCTTGTCGCTTTGATACCTTCTACAAGCGCTTCTAACTTACGATTGGAAGCAAACAATCCTTCAGAAGAGGATACTAAAGCTTTAATTTCGCTTACCCTTGCTTGATATTCGCTCTTTACTGCTTTCTTGTATTGAAAGTATGTTGACGAACCCAATAAGCAAGTAACTACCAATGCTATACTAACTGTAAATAATAAGAGTCTTTGTCGAGAAGCGGCTTTTTTCTCTTGAACCAGTCGTGCTTCAACTTCTTTGGCACGTTGTGCTTCTAAAGTAAGTTGGACTTCAAGTCTATCAACTTCGGTGCTATTCGCTAAAAACCGATAGTCCAAATCGCTCAAGCTTTTCCCCTGCGCCCAGGATAAAGCGTCAATTAAAGCTTGTCCCCGCAGTAGTCGCGATGAATCTGTTTGATCGGATGCAATCCAAGCATCGAAGGCTTCAGAGTAAGGGCGCAGTCGCCCTAGTTGTTTTTCTACCCATTCAAGGTTAAAGACTTGTGCGTAAATTCGGTTTTTGACTTGTAAAAGCGAGTGCTGTTTGATGACTAATCCCGATAGCAGGAGTTCTATTTGCTCTGGACTGTCATCCGTGGGAACTTGCACCCCCTGTAAGATTTGCTGGTATATGCCCAGCAATCTTCCCGCACTCTTTTCATTACGCATCAGGCGATCGCGTATCGTCTTTAAATGCTCCGGTTCATCAAGAGATTCCCAATTTTCAATGATATGCGATCGCACAATACTTTCCACCCAAAATTCTTCTGTACCCGGTGATACCAAACTCTGAGAGAGTTTTTCTTGTACTGCCCAATCCAGCAATTGACACAATTTTTGCGTCAAAAATGGCTGTCCCCCACTCCAAGCTAATATTTCCTTAAGAATAGTTTGAGTCCGCTCAAATTTTCCTACCATACCTTGTGCCAACGGCAATGCTTCTTCTAGGCTAAAGCCATACAGGTTGATGGCTTTGCCAATGTTAAATGGAGTTCTGGTTTTGTCGCGGATTAAATCGCTTGGAGTTGCCACGCCAAAGAGAGCAAAAGTAATGCGGTGGTATTCTGGATTAAGCGATCGCTGATTATAGCAGTAGCGAATCAGCGCAAAAAAATCATCTACTGGAAATTCTAAACTGAGAATACTATCAATTTCATCAATGAAAATACACAGTTTTTTCTCCGGAAATTGATTTAGTAATAATTCTATAAATTCACTCAATCTTTGCAGCAGGGAAATTTCTTGTTGTTCTGACCACCAAGTTTTTAAATTAATTTTCCCCACACAACTAAATCCCCGCCATAAATCTCCTACCACACCCTTGTACCATTGTAAAGGGGTAATATGTCTGCTGCCAATGCGGGTCATGTCAACATTTGTACAGAGGTATCCTTCTTTTTCTAGTTGGTGTTTAGCCCTAACTAGTATTGAAGATTTTCCCATCTGTCGAGCATTGAAGACATAACAAAATTCCCCTGCCTTCAGTGC
>CAZZYE010000793.1:0-4175 GCA_964658145.1 uncultured Stigonema sp. | reverse complement strand
GACTTGGCACTTAGTCAAGGAATTGACATTCAAATTTCCAGGTGCAAGATATAAGCTGGCGAACTTCGCGGCTGACGTAGCAATCGCTGTTGAGGCAATCAACTAGCAATTTATTAGCATCGTAGTACTGCTTTAGGAGTTCCTTTTGAGCATCAGTGAATTGCCAATCATGACCAATGTTGCGATGCTCAATCATTATAGATCTGAGTTTTTTAGTCCAACTTAAAGGATTAGCGTGAGGTCTTTTAGCTTTGAGTTTTTGCAAAACTTCCTTAAGATGAAGATCGAGAATAAGGTTGCTTCCAAGAAGATGATTAGTTTCATGGAAAAGGGAAACTGCTTGAGATACACAATTAAAAGCATTTTGAGTAGTATGATACAAGTCAAGAGATGGAGTCAAAACACAGTCAAGAGTAAAGTCGTAGTTAAAAGGAATATTTTTCAAATCAAAATATATATTAGGGTCTGAAGGAAGACTAGAATCAAGTTTTGAGAAAAGCTTTCAATCTAGAGCGGGAACATAGTAATTGGCAATAACAAAATCAAGATAAAAAGCGCGAACAGCAGCTTGTTTGTACTGTAGCTTTACTGAGTGATATTTCTCATTCAACCACATTAAAAATTTTTGTAAATTATCTTCCTCTACTATAATTCTATCAATTCTTTCTTTCATTAACTGTACTAAAACATCAGCCTTTCGCATCATCCCTGTAGTTAATAAAAAGACCTCTAGCCACCGCTTTTCTGTAATATGTTCTACCAAATTATTCCAAGCAGAATTTGCAACAATTTCTCTAGCGGTAAAATACTCATGAAATGTTAGATGAGAAAAGGAATAAATACTGGTCGCCCGTGCTACTAGCAACCCATGCTGTGCTTCAATTGATTTCAAAATGGCTTCACTGTCTAGTTCTAGGTCTTTTGGTGTAGTGCTAGCATTACTTAAGTTGCTGATAAAATCAGCAATGTGTTCTTCAACCGTCTTTTTCTTAAAGAAATAGTTTTTCTGCTCAAAAGTAGTCAGGGCAATGTGCGAGAGTAAGTTTTCCTTGCCCTGCAAAGACAAGTCTTTATAGATTTTATCTCGCTCAATGTTACGCCCAACATCCCATTTTTTCAACAACACATCTACGCCTTCGGTGTAAAGTTCGCTCCGATTAGCAGGAAAATCTCCAGCTTCACCAAATACTAAACACAGCAGGGTTAAAAGTAGGGGATTGGTTGCCAGTTCTTGAATTGGTTTATTTTCTTCGAGTTTCTCGATGAAGCGCTCACCTTTAACTGGGTCGTCTTTTAATTGAAACCAGTTTTGGGCAAAGGTAGCTATCTGTTCAGAATTAAAATCTGCAACTTCTACTTCAGTAAACCCTTGAAACTTGTATTCTTTGGCACCAATCCGACAGGTGATGATGAATTGATTGGTGCTAAACTGATAGGAAAATTCTTGAACTTGTTTCAAAACCCTGCTGGTATCCTCTTCCCGCACTTCATCTAACCCATCGAGCAAGATCAATACCTTACCTTGTTGTAGCAGTTGTTCTGCTTTGACATTGGCATCTGTTACCTTACATTTAGATAACTGTTGGGCAATATACTCTAGAATATCTGGCTGTTTGGGTGCTTCTGCAAAATCTTTGAGAGTGACAAACATTGGGAAGCGATCGCTCTGAAACTCCCCCTCAATACATTGCATTGCCAGATACTTCAAAAATGTGGTCTTCCCTGCTCCTGGTTTACCCAACACCATCAGCTTGCTGTGTTGCTCTACTGCTTGCAGTCCTGGCACACGCTTTTGTGTTACTTTGCCAAGTCCAAAGCGGTCAAAATCTTCTCTTTCAAAGTTTTTCAGTAGTTCAGTAATTTCCTACGGTGTGCGTCCAGTAATTTTTTCTAAGATATTAACATCAGTATAAATGTTACTTAACCCAATAGGCTGGGTCATATCTAACACCCGCATTGTACCGCAGCGCTCTTTTATATAGGGTGTTACCTTTTTGCGTACTTCTTGCACAACAATATTAATGTCTAAATCCTTCTTTTGTACATCAGGAATTCCAGAAGAATTAGATTTCTGAGAATTGTTAAGCAAAAAATCATGCAATCTGCGAAACTTCCCTGGTCCTTTACCCTTAATGCTGAACTTGCGATAAACCTCGGTCATACGAGTACGTAAAGCATTGGGAGAAATATTCAGTTTTTCTGCAACTTCTTGTTCATTTTTGTTGACGTTACTAAAACGTTTTACCAAAGCCTCTCCTTGATCTGGAGAAAGGTCATACTCTTGAGCCAACTTTTTCAAAAAATCTTCTGAGAATGATTGCATCAGCTGAACTGTAATCTCTTAAAAACTAGTTTAGCTAGAAATTAAGAGATATGTAAGGCAATGTTAGGGTATGTCAGCCTAAGTTTCAGCAAAAGTTCTCAAACGCAGTTGAGAAACTAAGTGTAGAGGAGATGATGACTAGCTAGAAATCAACCCTCTATTAAATAACGCTCTGTTTTATAGCCATGAAATCTCAAAATTTCTCGTCTGACGATTCCCACTCTGATGCTTACCTTAAAATGATGCTAGATGTATTTCATGAGCATCTGCGTCAGGCACGGCAGACTTTCAACCTTTCTGTCATAGCAGTTGCAGCTTCCCTTGGCATCAGCGTAATTGGCGCTGGGCTTCTAGTTTCTGGGAAAGCAACTGAGGGGAGTGTCACCACCGCCACTGGTTTGATTTCAACAACCCTTTGCTCCCAAATCGCCAAAGAATCGGGCGAGAAGTTAGAGGAACTAAGGGAAGATCTCAAAGCCTTACGTTCTTCCTCAGATAGCTGATTCTTGATCGTTGGGGTGCGATCGCACGAACTTTCTAGGTAAGTCACAGATGATGCGATCGCACTCCCACCCAATGTTAAGGCTGTGGTGAGGGAAGTATTTAACTTTGTGAAAACTCCTGATCAGCAGATGCAACAGATAAATGATGCGCTGCTGCAAGAGTTGGTGGTTGGTGGAGAGTAGGAAAAGCGTCATTACACTTTTTTCTCGTATTGCAGTTTGTAGATGCTGATTTGTCAGCGTCTGCTCTTACACTTGTACACCCCTGTTTATTGTCTCGTGTCTTTTTCAAAAATCAAATAGGAATAGAAGCCAGACGGGTTATTTCAGCTAAAATCTTAGCTTGAACGCTCTCAGATTTAATGCTTTGAATGGCTTGAGCTATTAAGTTTGCCTCCGTCGCCAAAAATAATACTTCTACGAATAGTCCTTGGTTCTTCGGACAAATATGCAAGCTTTCGCCAAAAAGATTTGCTGCTTTGACAAGGTTTCCCGTTTTGGCAATCTTACTCGCGATCTTGCTAAGTATTAACGCCCGTTGTGCGGCAGAAAACCCAGACCCAGACTTGATGCAATGAGCAAGAGCTATCGCTTGGTCGTCTCCGCCTCTGTCTATAACCATGATAATAAGTCGATCCAAAGCCTTCTTATAGATCTCACCCTTCTCGGCAAGTTTCAAAATTTCATCGAAGCATTCCGGTATTTCAAGTGCATAAGCAATTTCCTGCCATACCCAGTCCACAATTCCCTGCGCTCTCCAATTTTGGCTATCAAAGTTTTCAAGCTTCCACCAATTATCATGCCATTGAATATCAAATTTATCAATCTGCTGAAGGAGTTGAAAAATTTGTTTTAAATCTCCTTTTGGCAAAGATTCTAAAGATTTACATAATTTATTGAAGACACGAAGAACATTTGGTGAAGGTAGGGGAAGATCTGACCAAACCAATAACTCGACTAAATTTGAAATACCAAGAAGAATAGCTTTGTCTGTAAAATAAAGACTAATGGAGTAAGCCTTATCAATCGCAATAAACGAAAAAAAATCATCCCGCCGTACTACAAAAAATTTGTCTTCTACGGACGATCTAATTTCTTCTCCCTTGCTCCTCTGCTCCCGAATTCCCCTGTTGCCTAAACGGTAGTAATCTTCGGGCGGGAAAAGAGTAGTAACTTGACTAATATCGACATCATTTATGACAATAGAAGTGGTGACAAAGATATACCCATGAGTCCACTGAAACATAAAAATGTCATTTAAATTTGTAGCTGAACTAGCGAATATACAAATTTTACCACGCTTATATTTAGCCGATTGATCATGCAGGTTTGATATTCTTGTTTTATAG
>CAZZYE010000792.1:0-4181 GCA_964658145.1 uncultured Stigonema sp. | reverse complement strand
TAAGGGGGGTTGGGGGGATCTTCAGGGAGTAAACGCTACTAACTGAACCGTATTGCGCTATAAAATAGGGAAGCCACTACTCCATTCGTCCATTCGCCCGTCTTGTCGTCCGTCCTATCCCCTACACCCCGATAGTTGTGGGGGATTTTGGTGTGTGGAGAAACTGGGGTCACCGTACCAATCCGGGAAAATAGTACGTTAAGGAATTTTCAAGTGTCTGGAACGACGATTTTGCGTTCAAATTAGATCAAAACTAGCAGCATAACCATCGTTATCTCACCAATTTTTTGCATTTAAGAGAAACTTATCGCCTCGTCGTCATTCACCGATAAGATTTCATCATCGCGAAATTTCGCGTCTCTACAGGAGTTGACGGTAGGTAAATTATCTTAACTGAACCGTATTGCTTTAGTAGCAAGATTATTTTGATGGGTTCGTAGTTCGCGAAGACAGCGCAACTACGAACCAAAATCGAATTGATTTAGAAGGGAATAAAACAATGGATCTCAAACTCAAGGATAAAGTCGTACTAGTTACTGGAGCAAGCAAAGGTCTGGGTGAAGCGATCGCCCTTGCCTTTGCTGCCGAGGGTAGTAAAGTTGTCTTATGTGCCCGTCATCAGGATGAATTGGACAAAGTCGCCGCCGATGTTGGGCAAAAGGGTGGTGATGTCCTGGCGATCGCTGCCGATCTGACTAAAGCAGAAGATATCAATCGGTTGCTTACCGAAACTATTAACCACTTCAACACCATTCATGTGCTAGTCAACAACGCTGGCACCATCGGCAGTACTCCGGCGTTTGAGGAAATCTCTGATGACGAATGGCAGCACGTCCTGGATTTGAACCTGTTCTCTGTCGTCAAGCTGACGCGGGCTGTGCTGCCGTATATGAAGCAGCAGCACTGGGGACGCATCATCAATATGGCTTCCGAGTCAGGCATCCAACCAGATCCCGACATGCCCCATTACAATGCCTCCAAAGCCGCCTTGATCAACCTAACCAAAAGCCTGTCCAAAGCCTACGCCAAAGACGGCATCCTCGTGAATACAGTATCGCCCGCCTTTATCAAGACGCCGCTACTGGAGAAGATGCTTAGCGATCGGGCAAAAGCAAACCACACTAGTGTTGAAGACGCCGAAGCGACATTTCTACGGGAGAACCGACCGCACATTGAACTAAGGCGTGCTGGGACCTCAGAGGAAGTAGCCGCAGCAGTAGTATTTTTGGCTTCGGAATCCGCCTCTTTCATCTTAGGTGAAAACTTGCGGGTGGATGGTGGTTCCGTTGCCAGCATTTAGTTTGACAAGAATCTTGCAACGATAAAACGCCGTTCTATTCTAGCAGCCCTTTTCCGCCTCAAGGTGGATGGAAAACCCACCGACTCTTGAAAGTATACCTGATAAACCTGACTTTAACCAATTCAATCACATGAAGTTAATCACAATTTTGGGATTATTTGCAGGCATATTAACCACGATATCTTTTCTACCCCAAGTAATAAAAATATGGAAAACAAAATCAGCTAAAGATGTGTCTTTTGGAATGGTATGCACATACATTGCTGGCGCCTGTATGTGGTTAGTTTATGGATTTATTAGCAAAGATTTGCCTATTATGATGACAAATTTCTTTGGTTTAGTTCTTAATGGCTTGATTCTGTGGTTAAAAATAAAGCACAAAAAATAAATATCATTCTGTTGATATTTACTTTGACTGTCTTGATTATTTTACAGTCTTAAAGTATTTGGCTCAGAAAGTAAAATCTATGTTCGATTTGTTTGCCAAAAAGTTTTCTCGCCGTAAGTTGTTGACCACTACAGGGTTGGGACTGGTTACAGCTAGCGGTATTGCCCTTGAGACTGACTTAGTATCTGCCCAACAGCCGACAAAAGGTGGAGAGTTACCACCCCAGATTAAGTTCCCACCCGATCAGTCACCCACCACTGAGACAGATTCTGGCGGACCTCCTACCGCACTGCCACCGTCCAAGCGATTGGGTTTTGCGATTGTGGGACTGGGCAGACTGGCGCTAGAGGAGATTATGCCGGCTTTCGCTATGTGCAAACTGGCTAAGCCTACGGCACTGGTGAGTGGGGATGCAGCTAAGGCAAATCAGATTGCCCAGCAGTATGGCATCAATCCCAAAAATATTTATAACTACCAGAATTACGACACTATCCGTAACAATCCAGACGTTGACATCATATATATTGTTCTGCCTAACAGCATGCACCTAGAATACACGGTGCGCGGTGCGAAAGCAGGCAAGCATATTCTATGCGAGAAGCCAATGGCGACTTCGCCTGCAGAGTGCCAGCAGATGATTGACGCATGCAAGCAGGCAAATAGAAAGCTGATGATTGCTTACCGCTGTCAGTACGACCCCTACCACCGTGCCGCGATCCGCATGTTGCGTAACAAGGAGTTGGGCACGGTGAAGGTGATTCAGGCAGATAACGGGCAAAACCAGAGCAATGATCTTTCGCAGTGGCGGTTGAAAAAAGCATTAGCTGGGGGTGGTTGCCTACCCGATGTGGGCATCTACTGCCTGAATGCTACCCGCTACTTAACAGGTGAGGAACCAATTGAAATTAGTGCGCGGATGTTTACCACCCCAGGCGACCCTCGCTTTAAAGAGGTAGAGGAAAGCGTCACCTTCCAAATACGTTATCCCAGTGGGATCTTAGCAATTTGCTCAACCAGCTATGGCTACCACGAAGCCCGCCGCTTCCGTATTTTTGGCTCCGATGCTTGGGCGCAACTAGACCCAGCATTTGCTTACAACGGTTTACGCATGACTGTTTCGCGCAAATCTCCAAACAACAGCATGGCTGAAAGCGTATCAGACATCCGCATGACCGAGAAAAGTCAGTTTGCCCTAGAGATGGATCACATGGCGGATTGTGTAATCCACAACAAACAGCCACATACTCCGGGCGAAGAAGGCTTACAAGACCATAGGCTGATGGCAGCAATCTACGAAGCGGCACACACAGGTAAGACGATTACGTTTCCTTCAGTGTCTGGGCTTGATTTTACACGGGGTCCGGCTCCGAGAAAATTGTAAAAAATCGCTGTGTTTTTAGGTAGGTAAATCTCTAGTTTTAAGTGGCTAGGCAAAGCAAACTTGAAAATTGGGCGGACAGGATGCCATTGGTGTCAATTTAACAGAATTGACGACATTGTAAGGGCGGGGTAACCCCGCCCCTACGATATTGTGTCTACCCGACTCTAAAGTTGCAGTAGTACTCCACTCAACGATTGCAACTATACAACTATATCCATAAATAGCAACGCCAAATATTGTTGTTTAACCATTAGACATCTCCAAAAATGATGTAGGGGCGAACGGCCCTTCGGGTTCGCAGTCCCCTACGGAGGGAAACCCTCCTTCAGGGCTGTCTCACCGTTCGCCCCTACCTTCGGTTTTAACGAACGCACAATTAATTTCTGGAGATGTCTATTGCAACTGATAAACGCACCCACCACGCGAATCTAACAGACAATTATCTGCGCCATTAGGTGTGTTGAGGGTGCGGTTAAAATCGAAAATCTGTAGATTGCTATATACTCGGCATACAAAAAAATGGAATTGTGATTAGAATGTATTGTTTCGACTTGCACCTGTATCTACGAGCACTTTTTAAATGCTAATGCACAAAACTAAGTTAATCTGTTCAGTTCTCGCCAGTGCTGCGATCGCATCTAGCTTCGCTACTGAATGTGGAAAAATCGCTCTTGCACAGCGTCCTCTGCCTCCTATCTCCCTATTAAAAGCTAAATGTGTTGACAGTGGAGTTGGTAATGCCCGTGAGCAAGACCTTGATGTTTCTATAGGCAAAGCCGTTTATTCAAGTAAGTTTTATCTAGGACCAGGCTACCGCTCTGCCTCCATAACTTGTAACATTAAGCCAAGTAACAGTCCTCAACCTGTGTTTCAAACCCTAAATCTGGGTTTTGGAATGCGTGACAATGACACCAACAGTCCAGGTGTGCAGGTTAGGGTTTACTTAGATGGTAGGCAGGCTGAAACTCGCACTATTGCTCCTACACAGCAAACTTCTTTGTCACTTGATCTTAGTAATGTCAGTAACGTTGCTATAGAAGCAGTTTGCACTAGCCAAACCCAATATTGCGACCGGGTGTACTTTTACAACGCCGCCCTCCAGCGGCAGATTG
>CAZZYE010000791.1:0-4181 GCA_964658145.1 uncultured Stigonema sp. | reverse complement strand
CGATTGTTAATTTCGTGGCTGAGTTTGAAGAACACCACCCTGATACTTCCACAACGGTAATCATCCCAGTGGCTGTCACCCATCACTGGTGGGAAGAGTTTTTGCACAACCAAACAGCCTTTTTCCTCAAGAATGCTTTACAGTCTAAAAGTCAAGCAGTGATTACGACTGTCAGATATTATTTATAAGCAATCAGCCTTTTTCCTCAAGAATACTTTGCCGTCTAAGCATCATCCTGACTGGAATTTGGCTGTTTTCAGTGTCAAGCTATTTCTGCACCCTGTCAAATTTTGAATTTAGAATTGCTGCCTTTTCCTGCCTCCACTTCCAGTTTTTGCAACACAACTCCTACCTGAGATTAGTAGTTACTGGCTGCTTCGTCTTGGCCAGTTGTTCCAGCAGTTGAGCTGCATTACCTGGGCCATCAAGCGCGGATAAGGTCGCACTCAAGTGTTCTGCAGCAGTGCGGTAGGAATTATGGGAAAGCACACGAACTATTGCGGCACGTAGTGTCTTCTCCGTGCAGGCACTAGGTGAAATAACCTCGGCTACACCAGCTTCCAGGCAGCGGCGAGCGTTCTCTGGCTGATCGGCGTCTTGAGGAACCACGATCAGCGGCTTACCCGCAACCAAAGTCCCCATGGTCGCGCCGCTACCGCCATTACAGAGTACTGCGGCGGCGTGCGGCAAAATTAGGTGTTGCGGGACATACGATTCGGCACGAACGTTAGGTGGGAGTGTATCAAGGGTCGCCGGGTCGTTGTTCTTTCCCAGAGTGGCGAATAGATTAAACTCTTGTCCCGCCGCTGCTGCTACTGCGGTGCGAAAGAAGTAGAGGGCGTTATGAACTGTGCCTGCGGTGAAATAGATCAGTGGCTTGTCGTCCTTAAAGGGATTCTCCCAAGTCACCGCTTTGTTGCTTTCCTTCCATAAACAAGGGCCAACGTAATGCACTTGCTCTGGCAGGTCGGTGCGAGGAAAGTCGAAGGCGGTGCAGCTAGGGATGGTATACAGGTAAGGCGAGAGCAGGTAGGGCAAGAGTACGTTTTTTTGCCACGAATCATCATCCCTAGGAAGTCCCTCAGCGGCTCGAATCGTTTTCCATTCGTGCAACCAGGAGCGCGTTATCAGGCCAACAAAGTGGCTAAGAAGGCGAGCGATCTGGCGTTGAATCAGAGTGCGCGGTGGTGCAGCAGCTAAAAAACCCCAGGGTTGAAGATCGCGGGAGGGGAGCGGGCATGTTAGAAAAACGGAGTTTACGGCCCAAGGAATTCCTTCCTTCTGGGCAACCAGTGAAACTCCAGAGGTCGCATCGCTGCTAACCAATACGTCAGGGAGCCAGTCCCTCATAGTCTCTTGAAGGTCACGAGCTTGTAGAAGAGCATCGTTGAAAAAGATGGTTTTTACAATTGCTTCTCCCTCTTGCAACTTTGAAAGGACTTCGAGGAGATTGCGTGCGGGGGTCGCTGGCTTTATCCTGTCCAGAGTCGCTGACCATGCACGCGGTGCCATATAAGTCAACCCTAAATTGCACACAGTGTCAGCATATTTGACAGCGGTTAGTATGGCAACTTCATGTCCGCGCTGCTTCAATGCGATCGCCACTGCCAAAGTAGGGTGTATATGCCCTGTAGCGCCGTGAACACAAAACAAAAATCGAGCCATAAGAATTTATTCAGTTTAATAAGATTTGTTGTCTTGCCCGCTCAAGGTAAGTTCGCAACTGTTCGGCTAGAATTTGAACATGGGGGGAATCATGCATGGTGATATGATTTCCAGGCACTTCTATTACCTCTATGCCTCCAGCAGCTAGCTGGCTCC
Source organism: uncultured Stigonema sp. (assembly GCA_964658145.1). Lineage (GTDB taxonomy): Bacteria > Cyanobacteriota > Cyanobacteriia > Cyanobacteriales > Nostocaceae > Stigonema. Next base: position 2,360 of record CAZZYE010000791.1, on the reverse strand, counting down.
AAGGCAATTCTGGATTTTGGGCATTGTATGCATCCCGCTCCGCTGCACGGAAGAAGATGATTCGACCCGGATAAGTTCGTGGTATGTACGAACGCATGATTTGGGTATGTACCTTGAACAGGTGTAGATAGTGGCGCATCTGAGGAAGTCCAAAATTGGGAGGCATGACTGTGCCAGCAATTTTCTCCTGATCCAAAAAGTAGAGTAGTTGCTCATCGGGTTCAAGCTGCCGGAGATGTTTTAATGAAGGGGAAAGATTGGAACCGACACCGAGTAGGTAAACCATGATTGCTGTCTCATCTTCTTCCAGTAGCACTGGCATTTGACCGGGGCCGGGGGTATCTATGAGGGCTAGCAATGCTACTTTTTGACCGAGCACGTTGAGTTGTTGTGCCATCTCAAAGGCAACTGTGCCTCCAAAAGAAGAGCCGCCCAGAAAATATGGGCCTTCAGGCTGGAGGACATGCAAAGCTTCTATATAGTGAGCCGCCATTTCCTCAACTTGGGTAAAGGCATCGGTTCCCCCATCCACTCCCTGTGCTTGTATTCCATAAACAGTCTGATCTGGGCCGAGATAACGCACTAGATCCCGGTAGAAGTAGACGTGTCCGCCGACTGGATGCACCAGGAAAAAGGGTTGTTTAAAACGACCTCGTTGAATTTCCACCAGTGAGGAAGGAAGCGACACTCTTGGTTGTTGGTTGGAAGTCTCAGGCTGTGATGGAATCTCTTTAATTAATTCGCTCAATGCTGCGATGGTAGATGCCTGTAATAGGCTATGGGGAGACAACAACCTTTGAAAGGTTTCACTTAACCCCGTTAGGAGCTGAACTGCTAGGAGGGAGTCTCCTCCTAACTCAAAGAAATCATCGTAGATTCCCACTTGCTTGATACCGAGGAATTCTTGCCAGATACTAGCGATGGTTTCCTCGATTTCATCTCTGGGAGCAGCATAGGCATTGTGCAAATTTGGTCTTGAGTGGAGCAGGGCTGAATCTACTTTTTTGGGAGGTTCTGTATTTTGTGGGGATTCAAGTTTAATCTGTTGGTTAATGCCTGGTGGGTCAATCCAGTAACGCTGACGCTCAAACGGATAAGTTGGTAAGGGGACGCGATGACGTTGCTCACGGGCGTGGAATTCAGACCAATCTACCTGTACGCCTACAAGCCAGAGTCTGCCCAGGGTTGTGAGCAAGAAAGTTATATCTGACAGTTGGTCATGGGGGTGGCGTAATGAAGAGAGCACAACCTGCTGTGCAGCTTTATCTGGATGCTGTCTTGCTAATGTACTCAATGTCCGTCCAGGGCCAACCTCTAGCAGAATCCAGTCTGGTTGTTTCATCAACTCTTGCAGCCCTGAAGCAAAGCGCACTGAGGAGCGCAGATGCCTTGCCCAATAACTCGGTTCCCTCGCCTCCACTGCTGTAATCCAGGTGCCAGTAACGTTGGACAGGTAGGGAATTTGGGGGGGCTTTAAGTTTACTCTTTTGACCGCAAGAGTGAAAGGCTCTAAGATTGGCTCCATCATTTTTGAATGGAACGCATGGGAGGTGTGTAGGCGGCGACACTCTACGCCTTGCGTACTCAGCTGGTGTTGCAAGGCGTCTACGGCGTCCGTGAAACCGGAAACTACACAAAGGGAGGGGTTGTTAATCAAAGCCAGGGAGAGTTTATCCCCCAACAAGGGTTGCACCTGTTGTTCTGGCAGTGGAACGGTGAGCATTGCCCCTGAGGGCAGTTTTTGGATTAGTTGACCCCGTACTGTTACTAAGGTCAAGGCATCTTCGAGGGAAAACACGCCTGCCAAACACGCTGCTACATATTCACCGATGCTGTGACCGATCATCGCCAGGGGACGCACTCCCCACGACATCCACAACTTGGCTAGGGCGTACTCGATGACAAACAGTGCTGGCTGTGTAATAGCAGTCTGCTTAAGTTGCTGTGTGGCGTTTTCTACCTGTTCCTCGTTTGGGTACAGTACATGGCGCAGGTCAAGTCCTAGGTGAGGTTTGAGCAGTTCTGAACACAGGTCAACCTGTTCGCGAAATGTAGCCTCTACCTGATAAAGTTCCAAGGCCATATTCACATACTGCGAGCCTTGCCCTGAAAACATAAACACCACGGGTCGCTCTTTGGTATCCTGACTGGTAAAAACTCGTTTTGGCTCCAAGGTAGAAAGAGCTTTCACAGCATCTTCCTGGTCACGGCAAACCAGCATCCGTCCATGGCTGAAAGCTCTTCGCCCTACTTGAAGCGTGTAAGCCACATCAGCAAGGTCCACCTCAGGATGCTGGTTTAAGTGTTCTAGTAGATTAGCGGTTGCAGTGTCGAGTGCAGAGCTGGTTTTTGCAGATAGT
>CAZZYE010000790.1:2410-4186 GCA_964658145.1 uncultured Stigonema sp. | reverse complement strand
TTAAGATAATCCTCTCCGTAGAGTTTTCGTCCCTTCGCCCACCACACCTAAGATAGTCTTGGCTTTACCCAACGCTCCTAGCAAGGAAGCTTAGAAATAATCCGAACTAGGGAAGTATTCGGAAGTCTGTACCAAGGTGTGGCTCAGTGGGCTATTCAACACTTACGTTGCAATCTTACTTTTGCAATCCCCGTCCTCCGTAGGGCGGGGTAGTTGAATTGCTTGGCGCTCAGCGTCTGTAACATTTCTATTGTTATTTTTTTAGCAAAATCTACAAAAAATTTATATCTATCAAAAGGAGAATTGTGGAATTACGAATTATTAAGCGACTATACTATTTATAAATTTATCGTTAAAAACTCCAAATATAGAAATCTTAAATCATTCATGAAAAATTTTAAGTCCTGGATGTGGTGGGCACTGCCCACCACATCCAGGTTACGGTGGGCACTGCCCACCCTACATATATTTCAAAAATCAAATCGGATTCCTATATAGATTTAAAAATTTAGATTTTTCACATAATAGGAGTATTAATTATGTCTGTACTAGAAGGTTCTTGGCAGCACGCTTATATCACTACCAATGGTGTTAAACTGCATTACGTCACTCAAGGGGAAGGTCCCTTGATGCTAATGTTACATGGATTTCCTGAGTTTTGGTACTCGTGGCGGCATCAAATACCGGAATTTGCGTCATCTTTTAAAGTCGTCGCTCTTGACTTACGTGGCTATAACGATAGCGATAAGCCACAAAACCAATCAGCTTATGTAATGGATGAATTTGTGAGAGATGTTGAGGGAGTCATTAAAGGATTAGGATACGATAAGTGTGTTTTGGTTGGACATGATTGGGGAGGTGCGATCGCCTGGGTTTTCGCTTACGCCCACCCCGAAATGGTAGAGCGATTAATTGTACTCAATTTGCCTCACCCCGCCAAGTTTGCCCAAGGTATACGTACTCCCCAACAATTGCTACGTAGCTCGTACATGTTCTTGTTTCAACTTCCTTGGCTACCGGAGTTACTCCTACAATCGTCAGATTATCAAGCAATTGAAACGGCTTTTAAAGGTATGGCGATCGATAAAAGCAGTTTTACTCCAGCAGATATAGAAGCTTATAAAAATGCAGCAGCCAAACGCGGTGCGCTGACAGCGATGTTAAACTATTACCGCAACGTTTTTCAGCAAAAAATCCTCAATGAAAGTTGGGGTGTTCTGGAAGTGCCAACATTAATGATTTGGGGAGAAAATGATACTGCTTTGGGTAAAGAATTAACCTACGGCACAGAACACTACGTAAGAAACTTGCAAATTAAATACATTCCCAACTGCAGTCACTGGGTACAGCAAGAACAGCCTGTGTTAGTAAATCTGTACATGCGAGAATTTCTGGGGCTTTTATCCTGACGCCAAATTGAGTGAAATTGGTGTTAACAGCATTTCTGAAATCACAACCTGCATATGTAGTCCATGAATGCTCCGATAAGAATTTAGTGACATAATATAAGAGTGAGGAAAAGAACGGACGGAACTTCAAGACAAAGGGGGAAAATTTATGACTCGCAACTTTTTAGTTACTCTAACCTTAGTTACTCCCCTATTTTTCACTAGTTTAGTGAGAGCAGAAAATCCCCAGCATGTACAAAAGCTAAGATCAACTGGGGAATGTGTCGGGTGCAACCTAGCAGGGGCGAACCTCCAAGGCGCCCACTTAATTGGTGCTGATTTGAGAAAAGCAAATCTGCAAGGAGCTAACCTTAAAGGAGCTAACCTC
>CAZZYE010000790.1:0-2400 GCA_964658145.1 uncultured Stigonema sp. | reverse complement strand
GATTTAACTGGTGCTAATTTGGCTGGTGCTAACTTAACGTCAGCCTTTGCAACAAACGTTAATTTTAAGCAGGCAAATCTCAACCGAGTCAATTTTACTCGCGCCACGATTAATGATTCTAATGTGTATGGGGCATCAATGAATAACCTCGATATTAGTAATGCCCAAATATACAACACAGGAATTGGTATCGGTGGTGAAGATGGAGCAAAGATTCCCGATTGGAAGTAGCCTCAACTAAGTTCTTCGGAGAAAATTAACAAAGCAGCGAATCTGGACGGGTTTTGGATAGGAGAAACTAGCAATAATAGACGAACCTGCTCTGATATCAAGTCCGGTTAATCACTTATCATTTAGGTCTGACCTCTCCCCGCCTTTGACTAGCTTCAAAGTCTCCCCTCCCCTAATAGGGGAGGGGTTGGGGGAGAGGTTATTTATGGGTTGACAGGTTTTTATTGTGGTTGATTTGCCGGACATGATATTACCGGAGGCAGCCCCAATGAGCGCGTTCGCACGCAGAGCGTATGAACCAGAAAACTGGATGAGTAACAAGCATATATCATAAAATAGTCCTAAAGTCTAGTACTTATCAATAAATAAAAACGTTGATTACTTATTCACATAAATATTGAGTGTATTAATTGAGAATTGCAGCTTAAGATAGCCTAAATATCAGGTAAAATCGGCATTTAGACTTGTATAACTAAGAGGAGACCTGATTTTTGCATGATTTGTAATTAGATAAGCACGATTATTGGTAACTAACACAACGTAGGATGGTTAACTGCACTCCTGAGAGTTGCCAATTGCTGTTCATCCCAATACATGCTGACCACTACCCTCCTACTAACTTTCTACCTTGTAGTTGATGAAGTAGTGGTTAAAGGGCAACTATGGTTATAACTAGACCAAGCCCTTTTGAAGCCGGAACTATTTGATGCTAATGTACAAATGCATCTTTTAGTCAACACCCGATTGGTGTAAATATCCGGATTAAAGTGAATTAACTGTGAAAATTATGGAAGCGGAAATGCCAGAACCGGAATACAAAGAAACCAAATCTTCAGAAGCAACAATGTCAGAAATCAATAACCAAACAGGAACTATCACCAAAATTCAGCCGACTACGGAGTCTCAAGAGGAATGGGTAAAATATGGCGAACAAGTTTCTAGCTTTTTAGCAACACTACCCGATTACGTTGTCAGCTTTTTTAATACATACAAACAACCCCTAGTTACTATTGGTTTAATACTGACATCGATTGTTGCAGTTAAAATACTCTTCGCAGTATTGGATGCTTTGAATGATATTCCCTTGGTATCACCAACCTTTGAACTGATTGGTATTGGTTATTCCGTGTGGTTTGTTTACCGCTATTTGCTCAAAGCCTCGACTCGTCAAGAGTTAACTCATGAAATTTCTACACTCAAAACACAAGTTGTCGGCGGTAACCAATTACCAGAAGTTTAAGAGCTATAACTGCTGATACCTCATTCATGGAGAAGAGGGTGTATCGCCTGATCTCGCTTGTGGTCAAGAAGAAGTTCAACAATTCTTGACCACTTTTTAGTGAACATCTCAACGAGGTGGTATCACAATGCTTTGAGATTGAATTGGTTCCAATTTTCCCATTTGCACTAAAGCTTGATAAACCATCGCCGCTACCTCAGCACGGGTAGCTTCTTTGTTAGGAGCTAAGATTTTTGGGTCTGGATAGTTGACAACAAGACCATTTTCTGTAGCAGCCGCTACCCTGTCAGTAGCGTAGTTAGGAATATCTTGAGTATCTTTGTAAGTACTTAAAACTTGAGTTGAGGAAGAGGGAACTTTCAGGTTCAACCCACTGACAAGGGCAACTAAAACTTGCACTCGCGAAACCTTTTGCTCTGGTTTGAAGGTTTGATCGGGGTAGCCTTTTAAAAAGCCTGTGCTGATTTCTTGGTCAATAGCTGGAATAGCCCAAAATTTTTCTGGTATATCTTTAAACCTGGTTACCGTATTACTACCAGGATCTTTGTTAAAGGCTTGTTGCAGTATGGCAGCAAATTCAGCGCGGCTTACAGGCTGATTTGGTCTATAGGAGTTATCCGGAAAGCCCTTGAGCATTCCACGGGAAGAAAGATTGTCAATAAAAGGACGAGCCCAAAAGTCAGTAGGCACATCTACAAACGCAATTGGCGGAGGAATTACCGGCATTTTTTCCGGTTGTGTAGCCACGCTAGGTTGTGGTGTAGTGACTATGGGGGCGGGAGGTACAGGTGCTTGTACTTGTGGTAGTGCGTAAGGGACTGGGACTACCCTGGTAATTGGTGGAGGTACAACTTTAGGAGTCTCCTGATTAGGTAGCAATAGAGTATCAGAAGGTTCACTAGCAGGAGTAGTAGGAGTAGGGGGAGTAG
>CAZZYE010000789.1:0-4186 GCA_964658145.1 uncultured Stigonema sp. | reverse complement strand
TTTAAGGGGGGTTAGGGGGGATCAAAGCCTTAACTGAACGGTATTGGGATATATATTCTCAGGGCGGTTATCGGGTAGGTGCAAGCACTCAACATTGCTTCTTGAAATTCTCTAAAATCTTCAGTATACTGGTTTACCACTGCGTAAATCTGCCAATAAACCTTGCTTGTCTAAGCGTGAGCAAATAGCACTGAAGGGTGTTCCAGCGTTGTACGTAGGGTTCCCGTCGGGATCGCCGCTATGATGCAGTGCTACTAAATTCCAGTTAATGTCGAAACATGGTGAACCAGAGGAACCAGGTTCAGTATTGGTGTTGTATTTAACGATTGTACCATTTTCGTTGATGCTAATAATAGCATCCGTGTCAAATGCCAATTTTAATGGCTGGGCATTGGGATGTTGCACTATTAATAGTGGACTATCAGGCAAAAATTCATAATATGGCTCTGTTGGTAACTTAATCCAGCCTCTTTGTGGAGAATTTGGGTCAGGCTTTTCTCCAATTTGTTCCTTTCCAGGAACTCCATCTACCCGAAGCAATGCATAGTCTAGTTCGTCAGGTGTTGGCGACTGATTTTCCACGTAAGGACTTTTATCAATCAGCCAGTCGTCCTCTACCAAACAATACTCTGTACCTTTGTTGATAATTTTACCATCCGCTAACTGTTTGTAGTCAAAACGCAGAATAACATTGCCGGGAGTTGCTTCTCCTAAATCCACCGATTCGATGACATGGTAATTGGTAATCACCACATTTGGTGCAATCAGAAAACCCGTACCAAATTCTTTAGTATTATTCTTGGTGATTTCTATACGGCATACTTGCGCCTCAATTTGACCCAACTTTTCTCGCCATGTATTTACATTAATAAAACTATTATTTTTCTTAATAATTTTCTCTAAAGCGCCCTTTGCTGATAGTTGTGGTGGCATCAGAGTAGCAAGATTTATCTCCTGGGCAAAGACAAACAATGCCGGGTTTCCAGGATTTGACTCACGAACACCTGCAACTAGTTGATCAACCCATCCCTCAGCTTCTGCGGCTTGAATTAATCTGAAGACGATCGCTTGTAAATCATCACCCATTGCTATTGCATTGAGATTTTTTTCAAACCGGAATTTTACTACTTCAGTAAGTCTTTGCTGGGAGGGAAAGGCATCAATCAAAGCTTCTGTTAATTGTTTGTATTGCGAACCAGTAAGTTTCATGGGATTCTCTAGTACATGACGGCGGAAATAAAGCTACCATTCGGAATTGCTAGAAAGCCTGGAACTCAAGCTTTTTTAATTTTTAATTTTTAATTCCGCGCAGCGGTACTAGTTATCTTCAGTTTCTTCTCGAATGATTTCGTACCAGAAGGAAATATCCCTGACATGGTGAGCACCTTCTTGAGGATGACGCCCAATTCCAAAGCTATCTCGGTACTGTAGCCAGGATGTACGGTAAAGCCCTATGGTATCGCCAGTCACTTTACTAAGTACTTTGTAGGCGAAATTACCCAGCATTGACGCAGATGAAAGGGCTGTAATAACGGTGGAAACCTGCGGTGCAGCAACAGTAGCCAGCCCAAGCACCGTACCCATTGCCCCTTGAATGTCTTTTGACTGCAACTCCTGGTTAAGTAATGTCGCCAAATCGTCTGAGTCCTTGCGATCGCGCGATACGGTGATAAAGATATCCAAAAAGTGGAGAGCCTTGCCGTAGAATATGAGTAAGCCATTCTCACCAGTGGGTAGGCGATCGCGGCTTTTAATCCCAGGAAACCGAAACGTCTGCGGCATATAAATGCTGGCTGGTTCACCTTCTGTAGCGTAACCGTGAACCACCAAAGCATCTAGCCGCATTTCGGCATCACCAAACCATTTTTTTGTATCCCAGATCATAATATCTTGCAACCGTACAGCAAGATTGATGGCTTGTAGTTGACTGACTGATTCCAGGCTGCGAGTTCGTAGGGTGGGGCTAAGTTCACGTTCGATTTGCTCAACAACGGCAGCATCTGGAATTGTAGCCTCATCAATCAACCATTCTTGCTGAGTCATCTGTCGCTCCTTGGTTTGAAAATTAATAGACGATTTATCTTCTAGAATAATGGGTGTTTACAGCAGTTTTCAATTGAATTGACCACATTGTGTAGGGGCGCGGAAACCGCGCCCAGTTATATTCTGGTGTAAGCGAATTTGGTTGAAGTAAATGCAATTAATCTTATACAGCAAGCCCGGTTGTCATTTGTGTGAGGGTTTGCAGGAGAAGTTAGAACAGATTGTAGAGACGCGAAATTTCGCGTCTCTACAGTTAGAGGTTCGAGATATTATGACTCGTGAAGATTGGTTTCAAGCTTATCAGTATGAGGTGCCGGTGCTTTTTTTAGTGAACCGCCTTCGCGCAGCGTCTCCGCCAGGAGAAGACGCCAAGGACGCCGAGGAGAGAGAGCAACCTTTGCCTCGTCCTTCTCCTCGTGCTACTGTGCAGCAGTTGGAGCAAATGCTCCGGAAGTATTTATAAGTGTTTGTAAAATCAAAGATAATGATGCAAAATAATCAAGCCAGCGCGCATGAGGAGGGTTAGCCCGACCTAGGCGACTGGCGCGGCTCTTAAAGCTTGTGACGAGGTTTACTACATGAAACTGCGGGAATTACTAGCAGATGTAGATGGTGTGGGGCATTTGCCTGAACATCCAGCTATGGATGCCCAAGTATTGGGTTTGAAGACGAATTCTCATGCTTGCGGTGCGGGAGATTTGTTTATTGGGATGCCTGGAACGCGGGTAGATGGTGGAGACTTTTGGAAGAGTGCGATCGCATCTGGTGCTATGGCTGCAATTATATCACCGCAAGCAGCACAAAAAAATCCCCCCTCAACTCATGGGGGGGTAGGGGAGGATCTTCCTTGTATCATTACTGCTGCGGACATGACTAAAGCCTGTGCCCAATTAGCTGCGACTTTTTACGGTTATCCAGGGCAAAAACTCAGACTTGTGGGTGTCACTGGCACAAATGGCAAAACGACAACTTCTCACCTCATTGAATATTTGCTGCATCAAGCAAATCTATCTACGGCTTTAATGGGCACTCTCTACACTCGTTGGCAGGGTTTTGTGCAAACCGCTATCCATACTACGCCATTTGCAGTGGAACTGCAACACCAGTTAGCGGCGGCTGTGGATGCTGGTAATGAGTTTGGGGTGATGGAGGTGAGTTCCCATGCGTTGGCGCAGGGTCGAGTCATGGGTTGTCAGTTTGAGGTAGGGGTGTTTAGCAATCTCACTCAAGACCATTTAGACTTCCACCGTGATATGGAAGATTACTTTGCTGCTAAAGCCCTGCTTTTCAGTCCTAATTATCTGAAGGGACGGGCAATAATTAACGTCGATGATCCCTACGGGAAGCGATTAATCGCAGCCTTAGATCCAGATCGGGTTTGGAGTTATAGTGTTAATGATTACACAGCTAATTTGTGGATGAGTGACCTAAGCTACGAGCCTAATGGTGTCAGCGGTATGCTACATACACCAAAAGGTGATGTGGCATTCCGCTCACCGCTAGTTGGTCAGTATAATTTAGAAAATCTACTGGCATCTGTAGGAGTAGTTTTACACTTGGGGTTAGATTTGCAGTTAGTAGCATCTGTAGTATCTGGTTTTTCGGGAGTCCCCGGTCGCATGGAAAAGGTGATCCTTTGTCCAGAGCAAGATATCAGCGTTATTGTGGATTATGCCCACACGCCGGATAGTTTGGAGAATTTGCTCAAAGCAGCACGTCCGTTTATCCCAGGTAAGATGATTTGTGTGTTTGGGTGCGGAGGCGACCGCGATCGCACCAAGCGTCCGAAAATGGGTAAAATCGCTGCCCAATTAGCCGATCTAGCAGTAGTGACATCTGATAATCCTCGCACTGAAGACCCAGAACGGATTTTACAAGATATTTTGGCGGGAATTCCAGAAACGGTGGAGCCGATGGTGATATGCGATCGCGCTACCGCCATTCGTACTGCTATCTGCCGCGCACAACCCGGAGATGGGGTGTTACTTGCTGGCAAAGGTCACGAAGACTACCAAATTCTTGGAACTGAAAAGATCCACTTTGACGACCGAGAACAGGCACGAGACGCTTTACAGGAAAGGATGAAAATAAATTGTTGATTGTTAGTTGTTAGTTGTTAGTGGTACTTTTTGACAACTAACAA
>CAZZYE010000788.1:0-4188 GCA_964658145.1 uncultured Stigonema sp. | reverse complement strand
AGATACATCCCGACTTTATCTAGCCTAGTTAGAGATGCGATCGCCTGTTTACTTCATACAGAGGTTTTTGAGATTTCCCGGCTAGCGTGTTAGAAGTTAAAATATAGGTAGGTGCTAAATTTACGTGTTTTATTTGAAATTTTTCTTAAATCAAACAGGAAAAAAGTTTTATGTTTTACAAAGTTAACATTCTTATTGAAAAAGATGAATATGGCTATTACGCTTATTGTCCGGAACTACCAGGCTGTCAATCGCAAGGAGATTCCCTAGAAGAGGCAACTGCCAACATCAAAGAAGCTGTTGAACTTTATATAGAAACCTTATCAGAATCAGAAAAACAGGCGCTTTTACACAAGGAAATCCTCACTATGACTTTGGAGGTGCAGGTTGCCTAAACTCCCGCGTCTAACTGCTAAAGAAGCGGAAAGACTATTATTGGATGCTGGTTTTATCCAGATAAGAAGCAAAGGCAGCCACAGAGTCTACCAACTAGAAGAAATTAGAGTTGTTGTTCCTTTTCATTCTGGAAAAGTGTTACACCCAAAAATAGTTCAACAGGTTATGCAAGCCATAAAACCTGCCGAAAATGAGCAGACTGATGATAGTGATGAGAACTGAATTTATACCCGTTTTCTCAACTACGCCCATTACATTCCAGTAGTTCTTGATAGTATTGCTCCGGTTCACTGGGCAAAATCGCTTTGAGATCAAGTCCGCTTTATTAGTTATAATATCCAGCCCTCACCCCCAAACCCTCTCTTAAACACGTGTTTAACGGGTGTCCGCTCCGGTGAGGTGAGGTCTTACAGCACCATTAAACCGTAGGGGCGCGGAAACCGCGCCCTGACAATGTGGCATCGATTCAATTAAAAACTGCTGTATATCATAACAACTACCGGACATGATATGACCCCTGGAAAATCAATCAAACGACAAATCCTGATTTTTGAGTAGATTCACGAACGCATCTTGCAGAAATGGCTCTCGGTCTAGCAAGTAATCTAAAACGATGTTGGTATCAATCAAAACTCTCAAGAAAGATACTTCTCCACCCGACGTTCTTCTAGCATTGACTCCACCTGTTCATCTGTCGGCGCTGGCTCATCAGTCTTCAACAAACCTTTCATCTGTTTGATAATGCGCGATCGTTCAGGTTGTTGGCTTGGGGCATCTTGTAAAGATTCGACGATCGCACGAACCAGTTCAAGGCGCTCGTTGGCAGGCAGTTGACGGGCTTGCTCTTTAAGCTCTTGCAGGGACATATGAATTACTCCGACAAACGCTGGTATCTAAATTTTAGACAACATATAGGCTATTAGACCATGCTCTGGCAGGTTACCTCACTGTTACGTTGCCCACTCTACCGGGAATAATTTTTGGCTAAAAACTCCTCCGCCTCAGCGCGATCGCTAATCACTCCATCCAAGGTCGCCGCCCGTAAATCCTCTAACATTTGCCGATACTGTGGTCCCTGTTTATACCCCAATTGCTTTAAGTCATTGCCATTCAGGATCGGCTGTACTCTTGACCAAACGGTCAAATATTGCCAAATCTTACGCCTAATAACTCGCGGAGTTTGCACAGCAATTAAAATCAGCATTGGTAAGTCGTACCGCTGCAGCAACTGCACTACCTGACTAGGACGAATCTCTTCTCCCCTCTCTGCAAGCGGAGAGGGGCTGGGGGTAAGGGTATTGACATTTTTATGTGCTTGTGCTAAAGAATCTAACCTAGTAACGCTGTCTTCAGGTAATTGCAGATTGTTCGCCACTTTCCCCCGGAATTCTGGCGCTAGGTGGGCAATTAAAGCTTCTAAGCGCATTTGCCAGTGAATGAGGGTATGCTTAGGGTCGAATCGCCGCAAACAGCGCTCCAGCAGGCGTAATTGCTGTAGCAGTTCCTCATCTAGGTGCAGGGTGGGGTGAATGCATTGCAACGCCCCTAAGTTTCCAAGTAGCTGTAGAGATCCTTTCCAATAAGGAGCTTCCAAAATCAGTTTCAATTCTGCTTTCAGTCGAGTTTGCAGTGCAGGCGTTTTGGTATTTTCTTTAGCAGTGCGATCGTAAACGCCACTGTTGATAGCATAGCGGATATAACCTTCTGTTTGGGATTCTAACTGAAATCCCAGTCGGACGGCAAAACGCACACCGCGATAAATGCGGGTGGGGTCTTCGATAAAGCTATTAGCATGCAAAACCCGAATTTGCTTTGCCTGTAAATCCCGCAACCCACCAAAGAAATCCAGTAGGGGCACAGCATGCTGTGCCCCTACACCTGGACGAGGAGGCGTGAGCCGCAGTGCCATCGCATTAATGGTAAAATCGCGACGGTACAAGTCTTGACGAATAGAACTAGCCTCAACTTCTGGATTTGCCGCAGGATAGGGATAGAATTCTGTCCTAGCAGTAGCAATATCAACCCATAAAGATTCTAATTCTGGGTCTTTATGCCAGAGTAAAGCCGCAGTTTGAAAAGCTCCATGAATTTCTAAGCGTGCACTTGGATAAAGTTGCTGGAGTGCCTTTGCCAATTCCACACCAGCACCGACATCCGCAGCTTTGTGAAAGCCATCAACCACCAAGTCAATATCTTTAATCATCAAACTACCTGTGGCTTTTTCAGCTAGTAGCAAATCGCGCACTGCTCCCCCAACAAGATAGAGATGCCAACCTCGTTTTTCTGCCTCAAGTGAAGCTAAGACAAGTAATTGCCACAATTGCGGTGCCAAGCGATCGCGCAATTGAGAAATGTTAATATTTCTTGCCTCCTGTACAGATGTTCCACCGGAACGTCTCTTCCCTTGATGTAATTCCCGCAAAACATCAGTGCGGGTAACAATTCCTACCAACTGCCCATTCTCTAATACTGGCAGACGTCCTATATCATATGTCACCATCAGTGACTCGATTTCTGGCAGTGTTGTATCTGGGGTAATTGTCTTGATATTCGTTGTCATGTAGCCCTTAACGGGTGCATGACTAAAGCCGTGGTGTAGGGCAATATCCAAATCGCGTCGGGAAATAATACCGACTAATTGCCCTTGGGCATCCACTACAGATAAACCGGAGTGTCCGTAGCGCAACAAAATGCGTTGCGCTGCCGCAATAGTGGTTTCTGGGCGGATAGAACGCACTGGGGAGGACATCAAGTCAAGAGCGGTGGGTGGATGGGGTATGGTGGCTTTTAGCCCATCCAAAAGTTGTTGTAATGTTGCTTCGCTATCTACTCCTCGGAGATTCAGCGCTGCTGCGAGTGAGTGACCACCACCATTGAATGGTTGAAATAATTGGTTGAGATTGATGCCCTGAATTTGCGATCGCCCAATAACTGTTAAGCCGGAGGTCTTGGCTTGTTTGTGGGAATATTCATTTGCCAGCAGTAAGGCATCCAGATCGGTTAACTCTACTAAGCGTGAAGCAAGACTCGATAACCCAGGCACAAAACTATCTGTTTTCAGATTAACCCAAGCAATGGTATATCCATGTACCTCTGTAGATTGGATGTTTTGCAGCGCCTCTGTTAATAGCTGCTGTAATTGGGGAGACAAACTAGGTTCTAGGTACTCGCTGAGGACTGACAAGCTTACCTCTTGTTGCATCAACCAAGCCAAGGCTAGAGCATCCCGTGGTGTAGCTCCTTCAAAGGTCAGGGAGCCAGTATCAACGTGGATACCCAAAGCCATCACAGTTGCTTCTGCCGGAGTGAGGGAAATTTGCTGCTGTTGCAATTGCTCCACGATTAAAGTTGTGGAGGCGCCTACTGGGAAAATATACGATTGCGTGGCAGGAATATCTAGATCTTGTTCTAGGTGATGATCGTAAACTATGATTTCCTTTAAATGGGGAAGGTCTAACCACTCCGCAGCCTTACCCAGGCGATCGCGCTGTTGCGTATCCACCACAGTCAAGGAACGAATTTTTTCAGGATCGACCGAACGGCGTTCAATGAGCGGATACTCATCTCGATACAACGCTAAAAAATTCCTTACCGCCGGGTGAGATCCGCTAGGCAGCACAATCTTGCTTCCCGGTAGCAAGCGTGTTAGTCCTACCGCTGCTCCCAGTGCGTCAAAATCCGCTGTTGTATGACAAAGAATTAAATCCATAGTTCAGGAGTGGGCATAGGGCATAGGGCAATACGGTTCAGTTAAGGCTTTGATCCCCCCTAGCCCCCCTTAAAAAGGGGGGA
>CAZZYE010000787.1:0-4191 GCA_964658145.1 uncultured Stigonema sp. | reverse complement strand
CTAACAATTCTGCAATTTTTGTACTCTGCAACTACAATGCAACATAAGATAAGGGAAATGATGATGAGATGATTTAATGAAATGAATTTGGGACAGCCATTAGGTTCAGTAATACAAGGCTCTCTCACAGGGGGATTAGAAGTAAGATTGCACCCTGATGTATCTGTTGAAGATATGAGGGTGGGTAAGTTTCTAGTTGTGCAAGGGGTACGTTCACGTTTTTTCTGTATGCTGACAGACGTGACCCTAGGAACTGCTAACCAACGAATTATGGCTAATCCCCCCAGTTGGGAAGACACTTTTTTGAGAGAAGTTTTAGGCGGAAGTGGTACATATGGTATCATCAACCTTGCGCCAATGTTAATGTTTACCCCGGAAGATGATGAATCTTTTTCTTCTAAAAACGGTAATGGTGCAAATTCCTTCAAACCATCATTGACTGGTTTGGCATCATTTCAGCCACAAACTAGCACGACGTTAGAACTGCTACCAGTTAAAACTATTCCTAGCCACTTTAGCCAAGTTTACGACGCAAATGTTGAAGACTTTCGGCGAGTATTTGGTTGGGAAGACGATCCCCAAAGGAAAAATTTCTCCATCGGTCAACCACTAGATATGGATGTACCAGTCTGTATCGATTTAAATCGTTTTGTAGAACGAAGCAACGGTGTTTTTGGTAAATCTGGGACTGGTAAATCCTTTTTGACACGGTTACTTTTAGCTGGGACAATCCGCAAAAACGCAGCGGTAAATTTGATTTTTGATATGCACTCAGAGTACGGTTGGGAAGCTGTCTCTGAAGGTAAACAATTTAGCACTGTCAAAGGCTTAAAGCAGCTATTTCCCAGTCAAGTTGAAGTATACACTCTCGATCCGGAATCCACAAAGCGTCGGGGTGTGCGTAATGCACAAGAACTTTACCTCAGTTACGACCAAGTTGAAGTTGAAGATATTAAGTTATGCAGTCGAGATTTAGGACTCTCGGAAGCTAGTCTGGATAACGCCAATATCCTGTACGCTGAATTTGGTAAATCTTGGATTCTCCAGTTGTTGAATATGACCAACGAGGAAATCAAGATGTTCTGCGAGGAGAAGCGGGGACACCAAGGTTCGATTATGTCATTGCAGCGCAAACTGCTACGGTTGGATAGTTTAAAGTATATGCGAGCAGCTTGCCCGCAAAACTACGTCAATCAAATGTTGCGTTCCCTGGAAGCTGGTAAGAACATTGTCGTCGAATTTGGCTCCCAGTCTAATATGCTGTCTTATATGTTGGTGACGAATATGATTACCCGACGGATTCACCAACATTATGTCAGCAAGGCAGAAAAGTTTTTGCAGACGAAAAATCCCAGCGATCGCCCGACGCAACTGATGATTACCATTGAAGAAGCGCACCGCTTCCTTGATTCAGCAGTAGTTCAAAGTACCATATTTGGTACAATCGCCCGTGAAATGCGGAAATATTTCGTCACGCTCCTAGTGGTCGATCAACGTCCATCAGGCATAGATAATGAAGTTATGTCCCAGATTGGTACCCGCATCACCGCTTTGCTGAACGATGAAAAAGACATTGAGGCGATTTTCACCGGGGTGTCTGGTGGGGGCGCTTTGCGATCTGTGTTGGCAAAGTTAGACTCAAAGCAACAAGCCTTAATATTAGGTCACGCTGTTCCTATGCCAGTCGTGGTGCGTACCCGTCCTTACGATACAGCTTTCTATGAAGAAATTGGCGATGCTGCTTGGGAAGAAAAGCCCGATGTGGAAGTGTTCGCTGCTGCTGAACTAGCCAAAGCAGATCTCGGCTTCTGAGTGTCGATTCAGTAATCCTAGAAAGACCTCTCCCCTAACCCCTCCCCTACGAGGGGAGGGGAATTTTACTCCCCCTTCCCTACAAGGGAAGGGGGCAGGGGGGTTAGGTTTTTGATTACTGAATGGGTATTCTAGAAATTGGTAGTATGTACGACTGAGTCTGGAAAATTATGACAACAGGTTCCGCCTGCTTTGTCACAAGAAAATAATGCTATACTAAAAGCAGATGCGTCGTTACTCAGATTTTGAGGGGTATTGCGACACCTAGATTTAGGGCAAAGGCTGCTATTAGCAAGTGGACGAACTCTTTGTAGCTGAGGAACGTAGCGCTACCACCAGATGAATTAGGACGTACAAGATGTTAGAGCAAATCTCGCGCCCGATATATTAAGGCTAATTACCCTTGCTTCTGGTAGTTAAGGTTGTGGCGCGAATAATTTGCTTGAGTGCCAAAAGTCATATCTAGGTTCAAGCAGAGAGTTGGAACAAGGTGAAAATTAATGAAGCAAGATACTCCCTTGATGCAACAGTCCACTTCTGGGTTAAAAGTGACCTTTGGGGCGATGGCAATTCTTTTAGGAAAACTTTTGGCACCCCTTAAGCAAACATTGTTAATGGAAAAAATATATTAACTACAAATTCCCAAGATCCCATTCCCGATTTCTAAAATTAGTGACATCCCCCCACAAGGATAACTCAATCAGTACGGTTTTCTGGCTATTGGCAGAGGACTGATTCGGTGTTTTTAGAGTCACTATATATATATGAGCGTGGAAAAATAATTTCAGCCATATTTTGGCAAACAAGTTGTATTGCACTATAATGGAAAGATTTATATTAAGTACTTTACTATCTACCTGAATTGTCGTAATATTAAATAAGTGGAACTCATACTGACTTCGTATTGTAACTTTCGCCGCCAGCGACTGAGGATCAAGAAGAATAATTGCAAACAACCTAGAGACTTATAGCCATCTCAGAAAGTTGGGCAAGAGTTAGGGAACCCATCCAAAAGACTCACCGTCGTGACAAATTCTGTAGAATATTCATTGTCTTTGGTAGTTCCTGTATTCCGTAATGTATCTGGTACCTTTCCCAACCCGTTCTAGTTATTAAATTTTTATTGTGTTTCCGGAGTAGAGGACAACGCACCCATGGCCACTGTTAACACCCAAACCGAACCCGCCAACACCAAATTCACGGCTGATATGGTGCGAACCTATCTGCGCGAGATTGGTCGTGTACCACTGCTAACCCGCGAACAAGAGATTGTCTATGGGAAGCAGGTGCAACAAATGATGACGCTAGTAGAAGCCAAGGAAGCTTTGGCAAAAAAACTACAGCGTGAACCGACTTTAGAAGAGTGGGCTGCTCATGTTAGCCAACCTGAGACTGACGTAAATCTGACAGTGCAGCAAGGTAAACGAGCTAAGCAAAAGATGATCGAGGCGAATCTACGCTTAGTAGTAGCTATTGCCAAGAAGTACCAGAAGCGGAACATGGAGTTTCTGGATCTTATTCAAGAAGGAACTCTAGGATTAGAGCGCGGTGTGGAGAAATTTGATCCCACACGGGGTTATAAGTTCTCAACCTATGCCTACTGGTGGATTCGCCAAGCAATTACCCGTGCGATCGCTCAGCAAGGTCGTACCATCCGGTTACCTATTCACATTACCGAGAAGCTGAACAAAATTAAAAAAGTGCAGCGGGAACTGGCGCAAAAGTTAGGGCGATCGCCCTCTCCTGGGGAAATTGCCACCGAACTCGAGCTAGAACCCGCTCAAATCCGCGAGTACCTGAATATGGCTCGTCAGCCAGTTTCTTTAGATGTACGAGTAGGCGATAATCAAGATACCGAGCTGCAAGAAATGCTCGAAGATGAAGGACCATCCCCAGAGCATTACATGACTCAGGAATTCTTGCGCCAAGACTTGAACACCCTCCTAGCAGAACTAACCCCCCAACAGCGAGAAGTTTTAGCCCTACGCTTTGGGTTAGAGGATGGCAACGAAATGTCTTTGGCAAAAGTTGGTGAAAGGCTCAATCTTAGCCGTGAACGCGTCCGTCAGTTAGAGCATCAAGCCCTTGCTCACCTGCGTCGTCGTCGCGCCAATGTCAAAGAGTACGTTGCTAGCTAATAGCTAATCACTCTTAGCAATGCGCCTCCTGAATTCAGGGGGCGCTTTTTTTATGCTTTAAGAGGAGCGAAAATCCCCAAAATTAGATTTTTATCGAAAATTTTTTCATTTTTCATCAAAATCATTTAATAATATCAATTCTCTATATAGCAATCCTATTACATAGGTGAAAATTCTAGAAATACGCGTAGGGGAGCCACCCTCGTGCGCGGGTTCCCCGCGTTGAGAGGAGTGGCGTTGG
>CAZZYE010000786.1:0-4201 GCA_964658145.1 uncultured Stigonema sp. | reverse complement strand
ACTAACAGTTTAAAGCACTTTATGTGTATGAGGGTGCTGTTTAACGTTGTCTTCCTTGGTAATAACTCGTGTGACATTGAGTACGCGCTTGCGCTCAGTAGAATGTTTAAACTCAGTGTAGGTTGTGCCTAAAGGAATCAGAGATTTGGCTTGTTCACGACGCTTGTAGGTACGAGCAGCGGCGATCGCCCGTTGCACGAATTCATCACAAAACTGAGCCGACTCTGGAAATCCGGATGGCATGATGGGTTGTGAACCGTCAAGCACAGATCCCAAAGTTGTGGCAAAAGCTTGCTGATATGAAGTAGAAATCCCTTTAAAGAGGGCTTCCAACGCTGCAGAAGGAATAGGTTCTATAACTTCGATTTGATGAACTTCTCCGTCTTCCTTGACAAAGCAGGTTGCCACGCCGATGACAATGTAATCATCTGCTGCTAAATCAGGAGCATGGGGGTCAGAAATTGTAGTTGCCATAAGAAAATTTGTCAAAACTTCATATTGGTGAATTGTTAGTTGATTGTTGATTGTAGGACTTACGCACTGTACAAAAAGTCCGGATTATGCATAACATGCGCGATCGCTACTGTCCGCATTGTCTGTACCTGCTCTCTCAAGAGCAATGCGGCAGCGTTCCGGTGAAGAGCGCTTCTACAATCCACGTTCCATCTGACATAAGGAGCGCATAAGTTGAGTTTACTTACACCTACTTAAGAATATAGCGAAACGGACTTATGTCCTAAGCGCTTTTTCTGGAATTCAACTTGGGGATGAAGTATCAATTATTAGATTGATTCATTTATAGGAGTAGGGTCTGCCCTGACTCGGTAGCAGACCCAAGGCTGTATGTCAAGGCAGGCATAAACTCGCACTTGTTGCGTCCGTCTAAATTTAGCCTTAATGCTTGCATTTTAATACTTGTAGACGACTTAACAAGTGACACAGGGGCAAAACCACCAGCAAAATGAAAACTATAACTTGAACGAACGGAAGCAAGCATCTCAGGCAGGACAGTATGAAAAGCTACTCATTTTTTGCATCTAATCATCAGCAGAATTACCATGACATGAAAGTTATAAATGATACAACACAATCTCCGCATGATGTTAAGGTTAGCAGCACAGCGAGCGGAGACGGCTACTTACGCTCTTATGCATTAAGGTCAGCCCAACAAGGAAATTACATTGAAGCGATCGCGCTTTTGAGCCAACTGATTCATCGTCATCCCGACAATGCCATTGATTACAACAACCGGGGACTGATTTATTTTCAAAGCGGTGAACCGCAAAAAGCTGTTGGCGATTATAACACAGCTTTGCAAATTAATCCCAACTTGGCTAGTGCTTATAATAATCGGGCAAATTACTACGCCGCTTGTGGGGAATTAGAGAGTGCGATCGCCGACTACGATCAAGCGTTGAATTTGAATCCTAGCTATGTACGAGCTTGGATTAACCGAGGCATTACCTTGCGTGACCTAGGGCAATACGAGGAGGCAATTGAAAATTTTGAGACAGCACTGCTTTTTGGTCAATTAGAAGGTCACATTTGCGCAGAACGAGGCAGAACTTATCATCTTTGGGGGGACTGGAATTGTGCGATCGCCGATTATCGCCGCGCTCTAACTCTATTACCTTCCCTAACTATCAACTCGGGCGATCCCAGCTTGCGCTTACGCCTACAAGTTGAAAATTGGTTAAACGAGCTGCTGTGTCCATAGCCTCCAAGTTGGTAGATGCTAATCACTATTAGCTTTCAAGGTGAGACTGTTGATTGTTCGATTTCGTTCGCGTCCTTCGGGAAAACGACCCGACGCTGGGTAGGGTCAAACCGATAACCTTGTTCTTGCATAATACGAGTAGCCTGACGCGGATCGAAGCTCCGGCTAAACTGCGCCTGCAAGTTATTAACGCGTGCTTCCATCATCTTGACTTCAGTGCCAATTTCTCTTAACTTGTCTTGCTGTAACCAGTGATTGGGTAAAAGTTGCGTTAGGGCAGATACTGCTGCTGCTGAAATCACAAAATTTACTCCGATCTTGGCTGTTGTTTCCAGTGCCATGACTTGGTAGGAGCGTTGGCGAAGACGTCGCTTTGGGCGAGGGGTAACCCGTCGTTTTTGTATTGGCTGTAGCGGGGGTCTTGACGGTTGGAGCGCGTTCATGGTATTGAAAAGAATCCTGCTGAGTGAACAGAAACACCGCAAGCAGCACGACTGTAATATTTGCGGTTTTGTTTAGCTGTTATATTACTTCATTTTTGTGTTAAAGCTACACGTAAGTTAATAGTCAAAATCTTAACCATTAATTTCTACGTGTAAATCAGAGTCAGGGGTAAGGGTAAGAGGGTAGGGGTAAAAAAGTTTCACCCTGTTACCCTTACCCTTATGCTCTACCCTCTACCCTTACCCTGTGAAATGGCTTATTTGTAAAGTTCTGTTGCCAAGCGCCAAGCCAGAACGCCAGGAATCAGAGCTACAACTAAAGCAATGTAGACTTGAAGATCTGGGATAGAAGACACTTGAGCGATGTACAGAGTATTTAATATGGACATGGTTGGAAACCTCCTAATCTCAACAGATATTTAGCAGTTCGTTTACTACTTTTCACTGTTTTGGCAAGATTGGGGAATAGCTTGTTACAGAACTTAAGCAAAATGGATTTTTATCTGGGGATCGACTTTGGTACTTCTGGCGCACGCGGGGTAGTGATTGATGAAGAAGCTCGTATCCAGGCTCTTTTGCGGTATTCTTGGGAAATGTCAGAGGTTTCTGACTTAGCATCTTGTTGGCAGACGGCTTTGTTAAGCCTACTTGAGCAAATCAACAGCACCGAACGCAGAGAAATTAGAGCGATCGCGATCAATGGCACTTCTTCCACTGTCTTACTGTGCGATGATTGTGGCAAACCTGTAGATGCACCACTGCTGTACAACGACGCACGGGGAGCGGTGGTGATGGAGCAACTGCAGAGCATAGCACCCCCGAATCACACAGTCTTAAGTGCAACTTCCAGCCTCGCGAAACTTCTGTGGATGTCGCAATTACCCTCATTTGCTGAAGCGAGATATTTCATGCATCAAGCTGACTGGCTAGCATTTCTCCTGCATGGACAGTTGGGTATTAGTGACTACCACAATGCTTTAAAGCTGGGTTATGACGTGGAAGAGTTAAAGTATCCACAATGGTTGGAGAAGCTGCAAATAAAAATTCATCTACCAAAAGTTATAACTCCTGGTACTCCTATCGCTGAATTACGCGCTGAAATTGCAACTCATTTCGGTTTCCGTCGTGATTGTTTGATCTGCGCTGGTACAACTGATAGTATTGCCGCTTTTATTGCCAGCGGTGCTAAATCCCCAGGTGAAGCGGTGACTTCCCTTGGTTCTACGTTGGTCCTGAAGCTGTTGAGTCGTCACCGGGTGGAGGATGCAAGGTATGGGATTTATAGCCATCGCCTAGGGGAATTATGGCTCGTTGGGGGTGCTTCTAATACTGGGGGTGCTGTCTTACGAGAATTTTTTACAGACGCGGAGTTAAAAAGCCTTAGCAGTGAGATTGATGAGTCAAAAGCCAGCGAGTTGGATTACTATCCTTTGTTGAAACCAGGCGATCGCTTTCCGATTAATGATCCGAATTTAGCGCCGCGATTGGAACCCCGCCCAGATAATCCTGTGGAATTTCTACATGGTTTGTTGGAAAGTATTGCTCGGATAGAAGCACGAGGGTATTCTTTGTTACAGGAATTCGGCGCAGACCGATTGAGTCGTGTTTATACTGCTGGGGGTGGGGCGGCGAATCCGACTTGGACGGCGATTAGGGCGCGACATTTACAAGTACCTGTGGTGCGGTCAGAGAATGCAGAGGCTGCTTATGGGACGGCGTTGTTAGCGATGCGAGGGGTGGGGGAAACGAACCGCCTTGGCTGACACGCGCAGCGTATGCCTGTCCCTTGCGCACTCCTTGGCGTCTGTTCCCCAAGAAAAATTAGGTGAATGCTTGCTAGACTGCTTCTAGGCGACATTGAAGGGTTGATAGAATGTTGCTCTTTACACAGATGAAAATTTCCCGATTTCAGTAGTAGAATTACATGGCAGGAACACACCAACATTCCCCTTTATCGTTGCCACAGGCAGCCACAATACTTTACAAAATTACTAAAGAATATAAGCTAGCTATAGGACTCATATTTGATTTTTGAAATACA
>CAZZYE010000785.1:0-4211 GCA_964658145.1 uncultured Stigonema sp. | reverse complement strand
GTACTCCGGCGGAGCGCGATCTTCTCCCAAGGGGAGACGCCAAGGGCGAACGAGGCACGAGCGTCATTATCAATTACGAGTAGGGAGATAGCGACTTGACCCAATGTAAAAAACACAATTGCTGAGCGGCTGAGTTTTTTTTTCATTAGTTGCGTTTCGGTTGTGTAACTGCGATTTAAATTGTCTTTTTAACCCGAAAAATCTTTGTATTTTGTTTTTTGGGTTATAAGTTAAATGAGACTTTTTTGAATGTCAATATTACTTATTATTGCCATCGCCATTATATGAATCCACATGTAAAAGCTGCTACTGAAGAAAGTCATCAATACAACCATGACTTTAGTCACAGTTTCTTCGAGACTGATAATCCATTGAAAAGCAAGTCAAGAACTGCATCTTACAATCATGTCAACCCGAAAATCCCAACGACTTCCAATTTCTGAACCTGTGCAAGGTTTCCAAATCCTGGTTCAACTTAGTACTACTCCTCTAGTACGGACAGTACTAGCTACCTTTACTCGCCATCAGATAGCGATCGTAGGGATGATGTTTGCTGTGACGCTAACATTTGCCAGACGGGAAAATGCCCCTTGGGTTACGGTGCGCCCGGAGGTGGCGATTGAATTCTTTTCCACTGTATCCCAGTCCTTGGCTGCTTTATTGGGGGTTTTAATTGTTTTCCTGACGTTTTTTAGTCAGTTGATTGCTCAAAGGCGGCTTGACAACTACCGTGAACTTCAGGTCCAGATTCACCAACTGATTTGTTTTACCCAAGAGCATACTTCAGAACTCAGTGATTTTCATAAACTCCTGGTAGAAGTGATCGATTATTTGGTTCCCTTGCATTTGAAGGATTTCCCTATCTGGGCGTCTACATCCCAAGTGCTTCCCTTGGACAGGCTGATAGCGGATTTCAATTATGAATGGACACAGGAGAAGCAACAACTCTCCCTAGCTAACCGTCTGAACCTGCAACAAATTTTGCTGATCCTAAATAATATAGAAGAAATCCTTGAGGGGTTTTCCACGCTCTACAATCGCATCCTGGAGATGAGCCGTTTCGTTCTCGCGATCGCCAAATTGTCCTTCCTCATGGCAGTTTCGCTCCTGTTTTTGCTGTTATTTGGCATTGTCGATCTGCAAAGGAAGTTCCCCGACCTCAGTCTACCTGTGATTGTTGCCCTGGCAATCTGGATATTCATTGTCCTTCTGGAGCTAGTACTAGATGCCTGGTTCCTTTACAAAAACCTCCATGGACCGTGGAGTCACTTAATTAGCCACTGGTACTGTCGATGTAAGTGAGCTTTGGCAAGATGCAGCATTCGAGCGATCGCTCATCCACCAATCTAGTTACAGGGAAGGCGATCACATTCATCGACCAAATGTTTCTTTACATGGCAGTAAAACCTCCGAAGAATTACGGCTATTTTGTGTATTTTCCTATCGACAGCAACCATAACCAACCGATGATGCTACCCAAGGCATAGGTGGGGAATTCTCTCCAATCAAAAGAAGCACCGAGCAATAATCTCCCCCAAAAATAAGAACGTATCCATTCCAACTCGGGTGTATGCCACGCCTGAGTAAATTCAACTATACAGCCAAGAAAGAATACTAAAATAGGAATTCGATTTACTGCTGACCGAGTTGGAATGAAGAAAAATATAAATAAACACCAAAAAATCTGGTAAAAAATATCGCCTGCGTTATTATGAATCCACTCGTCAGCAAATCCGGTATATTTTTTTGATAGCAATCCCAATGGCACGACAATCAGCATTGAAATGACTGCCAGTAGACGAGAATTGGCGGTTTTTGACATACAGAAATTTGGCTGTTTGACTTATCAAAAGCTGGGAAAGACTGAGTAGAAAGCGTCGTTTTCACCTGCTCGTTGACTTTGAATTGGATTCACAACGATCAGTTCCCCAGCAGTAGTCATAACCACAGATGCTGTGCCTTTTTCTACTGCAACACCAAAGATAGTACCACTTGAGCCTGTAGCAGTCCAACTTGTCCAGATTTTGCGCTGACTAAAATCTGGAGAAACAACGAGTAGGAAACAGTCACCTCCAGAATAGGGTCCCAAAGTTTGACCGGAAATGCTCAATTTAGTGCGGTTGGGAATACTCGCTCCACTTTCACCACCAATGTAAACATTACCCTTCTCATCAGCAGTTATAGCTCTAGGTCGGATCGTGTTTCCTTGATCGTTAGGACGTCTAGCTAGAGCAAATTGTCCGACAACAACCGCACCTGTAGCAGGATTCAACTTGGCATAGTAAGTGATGTGATTTGATTTGGTGTTGAAAGGGGTATTGTAATTGTCAATATCTACATTAGGAGCTTTTTGAGATATATTCTTGGGGTTATAGTTGTAAATACTATTGCCTCCAGCACTTTCTCCGGCAAAGTACAGCATATTATCTTTGCCGATCGCGACTCGTAATCCCCTAGTGTCAGCACAGGAAGAATTGGCTGCTTGAGCTTGGGTTTGAGTCCAGTCATAATCTTGCCACTTTAGCTTCCCAGTGTAAGTGTATCCACGGATAAAAGCAACTTGCAACTGATGACATTCTCCCCCATTCTTTTGGCTAAAGCCAGTTACAATTACTGTCTGACTCTTACTATCGATCGCCACATCCTCGACAAAGTTACCTACGCTTGTAAACTGACCGATTTGGTTTCCGGCGAGGTCAAAGATAGTGACTTTATGATTGAACAAACCTGCAATTTCACCATTTTGACCAACGCCGACTCTCCGACCAGCGCTTGATGTTGCGCCTCCACCAGAGCCAAGATCTTTACTCCAGAGTACCTGTTTCGCTGGAGAATTTAGAAGAGCCAAGCCAAAATCACCTACGACAGCAATCTCACCAGTTTTGCGGTTAATGTCGAGTTCATCAACTATGTCACCCAGTCTAGTAACGGATAGAATTTTCTTACCAGTTGGACTCATTCTGATAATGACTCCGTTACCTCCAGAACTGCTGCTGCTTCCTGCTTTTAAGTTAATTGGAGTCAGTCCAAAATTCTTACCAATGATTTTTCCTCCCAATACCACTGATTGATCGGGAGCAATCCCTATAGCTGTACCACTATTGTCGCCTTTGCCACCTAAGTAAGAAGCTGAACAGACGACTAAATTTGTAGCGGTTGTCCCGGTTGCAGAACAATTACCTCCTTGTTCTCCAGCTTGCGTAACGCATGAGACTAAGGCTAAGCCTGCCAATCCTGTTATAGCCCAGTATGTACGAAATTTAAACATTTTTTTAAAATTTATAAGTTATCAGACGAATTAGGTGAGCGCTCTTAGCGGTGTCCTAATTTGAATAGGGAAGTATTTTAAACTTATACAAGATGATTTTTCTGGATTAAGCAGGAAAATTTAGAGTCTATTTAGAAAACAATACGGTTCAGTTAAGAATTGATCGGAACTAGCCCCCCTTAAAAAGGGGGGAAAAAGCAGAACTTTTTAAGGGGAGCCAGCGCCTCCTAAAGCGTCTCCAAATAACTTAACAAATCCGCCATTTCTTGGATGCTGGGCTGAAATTTTGGCATCGGTGGGGTGTCACCACTAATGACTTGGTGAATTAGACCTTGTCGAGACTTGCGCTTAGAGACAGCTTGTAGGCTGGGACCAACGCGCCCCGAAGCTTCTAAGCCATGACAACCAGCACAGTTGATTTGAAAAATGGCGTGTCCTTGGATTGGGTCGCCTTTAAGCGATAGAACGCTCTTAACATATGGATCTGAGGTTCTGAGAATGTGAACAGCAAAAATGCCTAACAGGACTGCTAGCAGCATCGCCAGCGCCAACACAGCGATCTGTTGAATCTGAATTTCAGGTTTGGTAATATGGTTATCCAAAAGATTTGCTGTTTAAGACCAAGTGTACAGAAAGTTTTCTTTTCATACACATAGCTTAAAAGTTCTTGATTGTGTCTGCAAGCAGAAATTATGGTTTTTAGATGCCTAATTGCCGCCTAAAAACAGCGACAGTGCGGGATTTATGCCACATTTGGTAAAATCAAGGGATGTAAGTAAATATTCTAGAATTACACAAAGGAGATTTAACGTGGTTGAACCATTACTTGACGGTATTGTGCTGGGTCTAACCTTTATCACTCTCGCTGGGCTATTTTACAAAGCCTACCAGCAATTTAAGCGTGGCGAACAGCTAGGTCTGTAAATTGGGGAGTGGTTAGTTG
>CAZZYE010000784.1:0-4213 GCA_964658145.1 uncultured Stigonema sp. | reverse complement strand
ATTTTTAATTTTTTTGACCAAGGGTAAGCGATCGCACTAAACTCAAAGGTAGAGGTTCCCGACTAATGGTGTTGATGTAATTTGCACTCAAGTAGGGAAGGTAACTTGGCTGCTGGGCAACGTAGGTTTGCAAGAAGGCAAGACTCAACAGATTAACATAGTGACGTGCTAGAGCAGGGCTAGGACCAATGACTTGTTCAGGAACAGGTATAGCACCAGGATCGTTTGGCGAGCCTCCAATTGTGGAGAAATGTGTACCATGATTGATTAACGCTAAATACTTGTTTTGAGTTGTTAACCAGGTGAAGGGTTGAATCTGTTCTGGGAGCGCAGGAGCAACGCTATCAGCGCTACCAGCCACGATCATCACTGGAATTTTGATTTGGCTGAGACTGGCGCTTCCCATAACACTGCTGTCAATTGGGTTAATGGCGATCGCCGCCTTCACCCGAGGATCGGATAGGTTTGCAGATGCTGGTAAATCTATAGCCAAGCACTGTAGCAACAGCGAAAGATTGAGTGAGTTCTGCGAGGGTGGACAGTTCTTTTTGAGTTGTGCAAAATTAATCGTTGCTCCTGCTAATGCCAAGGCAGTGTAACCCCCAAAGGACTGACCTACTACGCCGACCTGTTGCAAATTCAAGCGCCCCTTGTATGCTGGATTAGACCGAGATAGGCGAGTCAGTTCATCCAACAGATACTTCACATCTAATGGTCGGTCAACAAACTCTTTGGGGCTAGTCACTTTAGCCTCTGTACCAGCCAATAGGGCTTGCAACTGTTGAGCATTGCTACCAGGATGCTCTGGAACTGCAACCACAAAGCCGTAGGAAGCAAGGAAGGAAGCCAGGTAAGCAAAACTGGTTCTGTCAGACCCAAGTCCGTGAGAGATGACAATCACAGGGCGTTGTTCACTGGTAAGTGGCAAATAAATATCGGCAGGAAACTTGCGCTGGCGCGATAAATCATAAAGCGAGATGGTTTGCTTTTGCCATCTAAAACTTCCTGTTTCTCGCAAGTTTGTCCCCAAAACTGGGGTCGTGGTTGCCTCTTGACTGAATTGCTTATTAATAAGTGCGGTCGCACTCTGAGTCTGATTTACCAGATTTTTGAACTCGTTGGCAATTTTTAGGCTGCGGACTAAATCAATCGAAATCGCCGTTGAGGGAAACTTACGTAGCACACTTAATAAAGTGAAGCCTTGGGGGTCAGCCGCTGCTAGAATGAGTGATGCCCGAATCGCATAAAACCCATTGGTGCGACTTTCCAGTTGAACGACTTGTCCCAAATTTGCTAACAATGTCTCGCCAGTTGGTGTGTAGAGAAACTGCGAAACCTGTACGGCGGTTAGGGGAATAGGAGTCAACAAAACTTGCCGTAGCCGACTGATTTGCTCCTTGTCTGCAGATTGAAAATATCCAGCCAATTCATCATCCACTTTGCCTGTCTTAGCGTAGGTTTCCAGAGAATCAATGGAGATAGATCGCTCCAAAACCCCATACGAGACGTTCAGCCGCTCGGCACTCAGCACAGGACGGATAATAAAAGTAGGCAGTAGTAGTCCAATGCTGAAAGATCTTAACGCTATTTTTAGCCAGATTGACTGCTTACCTACAAGAGGAGGCCGCAGCTTAGTAAATCTGGCGATCGCAGACGAAACTGACGAGCAATTCATTTTTATAACCTAGCACTTTTTTAGCAATTTCAGTAAAAATAATGACCTATCACTATACAAAATGCTCCTAGAGTTCCTATCCTTAGGATACTCACGTTTATCAAAAAAGGTTCAGCTAAATCAGTTTCTCTGAGTTTTCAATTTGATGTCATTTACTTATTCGAGAATCGCTGCAATTTATCAGGAGGAATACAATGGGCAATAATCGCTGGACACTCTCTGGAAAAAAAGCCTTAATTACTGGAGCAACTAAAGGAATTGGACTGGCGATCGCCCAGGAATTCCTTTCCCTCGACGCGGAGGTGATGATTGTTGCCAGGAATGCACAAACAGTCGAGCAACAGCTTGAAAGCTGGCGAAAGCAAGGATCGAAAGCTTATGGAATTGCTGCTGACGTTGCAACATCTGATGGTCGTCAAGCAATCTTTGCGCAGGTGAATGAAGTCTTAGGAGGACTAGATATTCTTGTCAACAATGTCGGCACCAACATTCGCAAAAAGGCGCTCGACTATACAGAAGATGAGTATACATCTATTTTCCAAACCAACCTGACCTCAGTATTTGAAATGTGCCGACTAGCTTATCCTTTGCTTAAAGCTAGAGACAATAGTAGCATCGTTAATATTGGCTCTGTTGCTGGGCTAACCTCGGTTGGTACTGGTGCACCTTATGGAATGACAAAAGCAGCGCTTGTACAACTGACGCGAACTCTTGCTGTAGAATGGGCAGGCGATCGCATTCGAGTCAACACTGTTGCTCCCTGGTTTATCCACACCCCATTAACTGAATCTGTGTTAAGCAATCCAGATTTTCTCACCTCTGTTGGATCGCGCACACCAATGGGGAGAGTCGGTGAACCAGAGGAAGTGGCAGGTCTGGTGGCATTCCTTTGTATGCCCACAGCAACTTACATTACGGGACAGTGTATTGCAGTTGATGGCGGATTTTTAGCGTTTGGCTTGTGATCACGACTCACGATGTACATTATCCAGCCAATTAACTAACCCTAAAGAAGCAACTGTGCCGATAAAGTGAGCTGCGATGCCATTCATATTTGCCATTGCTACGAATATATCGAGCGGGCGAATAATGCGATTGGGATCGTAGATTGCAACTCCTTGAGGTTGGGCGATGGATTTTGCCAGTAGTACTCCGACACTAGACCCACCTCCCAGAATTGTCAGTAGCATTCCCACCAAACCCGCGATCACTCCAATCCTCAACAATTGTGTCACCTCGGCTCTTTTAGGATGTAGCTCTGGATTTGGATTGCGAAGCTTTCTGGCAAAGCGAGTTAGACGGAAAGACAAATAAATACTAAACAGCAGCGCCAAAATACCACATACTGCCCAAAAGATGCTAATGCCCGCTCCTGGAGTTGTTCCTACAGTATAATTAACTACTCCTACTCCCGGCGTCGGCGCTACTGATTGACTGAAGTTACGACCGGAGATCGCAAATAACAGCATCAGAAAACAAGTAGCCCCCAATGCCAGCTGTAACCATAGACTCACCCAACTCACAAGGCGCAAAACTGTGGCAATTCTTTCTAATTTGGGATGAACCGTGTTTACTTCCGATTGGGTTTCCATAGTCATGTTACGCCCGGTTGAACTAGATTGAATCTTTCTTATAAGATTGCTATATGCTGACAAAAGATTACCACCCTCGGAAGTTAGAATTTCTTAAGAAAAACTTTGCGACGGCAGTGCGCTCAAGCCGGGAAACAATTTTTTGCAGAAGACCCACTTGCCAAAAGGGTGTATAATAAAAAACTAACTGCGGTCTAAAACCAATGCTTTGGATAGAGTCTGCCTGGAACCAGGTTATTGAAAATGACCGTGCAAAGAACAATCAACACAGATCCGAACAAAATCGGGGTGAGGGCAAAAGTCCAGGATGCATGACTGATAACCCCCAACAGAGCGACTGCCCCTCCTGGCGGATGAGTGGTTGTAGTTAATTGCATTAGCTTAATAGCGGTTGCCACTGCCAAAGCCATCACCCAAGGTTCTGATCCAAAGAAATGAACTAGGACAACAGACACGAGTGCGGCGATAAAGTTTCCACCAACGACATTACGGGGTTGTGCAAGGGGGCTATCTGGCACACCAAAGACGAGAACGGCGGTTGCTCCAAAGGGTGCAGCAATTAGGGGATAGCCACTCTCAGTAGTGAGATAGGCAAGAACCGCAATCCCAAAAAAACTACCGAGGAAAGAGAATAATATTTGGCGATAGGGGAAGTGGGGTTGAATAGCGCTTCCCTTGAGGATTCTCAGCATAAATCTAGCAAGACTTTGCCATATCCAAGGGAGCTTTGCAGACTGCTTTTCAAGAGGAACAGGAGCAAAAATCTTCTGATACCGCAGAAATTTTCTCATATTGAAATCCCTGATTACACAATTTAGAGTAAGTTTTCTTCAAGGGTATTTTTCTAGTATTGGGATGCACAATCCTCAATCAAAACCAAACTAAAACCTGTAGGAAAGCAGAGCGAGGAGAACTTGTAGGAATTAAAGATATAGCAATCCTAAAT
>CAZZYE010000783.1:0-4214 GCA_964658145.1 uncultured Stigonema sp. | reverse complement strand
AATACAGTGATTGGTGATGGCAACTGGGTGTACACCAATAACAGCATAGTTATTGGTAATGGTAACTGGTCTGTGGTTATTGACAAATCAAACCCTGGTGCTAACGACCTTCTCACCCAGATAGATACATTGAAGTTGTCAGTAGGAGTCAAGGATGCTACTAACAACTTGGTTAGTTCTCTGATCGGCTCTTTAGGCGAAGCCTTTATGCCCTTAACAGGCGATCTTAGTGCTTCAGGTCTTCAGACATATAACCAACTCATCCTTCCCCAAGTTAGCCATACGTAAAAATTTGCCAGTGAGCTTTCCAGCAACTACACGTGTAGTTGCTTGTCATTAGACATCTCCGAAAAACAATGTAGAGACGCGAAATTTGAGCCAGCGCTACAGGAGGGTTTCCCGACAGAGGCGACTGGTGAGTCCAGTGCTGCAGGAGGGTCTCCCTCCGTAGGCAACTGGCGATCTTCGAAGCGGTAGCGAGGAACGAGCGTCACCCGTAAGGGCGTCGCGTCTCTACACTACAACGGTTGTAGACAACGCACAATTAATTTCTGGAGATGTCTATTATTTTTAATCTTCACATTTAGCAGTTGTTTGTCGTTCCGTCAGCAACTGCTTTTTCTTTGTATTTTTAGGATGACATATAGCATTTTTAGCAACGCAAGTAAAAATTGTTTTCAAAGCTTAACAAAGTCATAGATCGTTTACAAACAGAGTATAAAGAATTGGCAACATGGGTCAAAACAGTCAACAATAGCCATAGCCAAACCAGGAGTTTCGCGTTCCTTATGCAGCCAATTCGTACATTCAACGTCTCTCCTTCGCTACCGCCGCGACTCGAACCGCTCCGGAAGCTTGCCTACAACTTACACTGGGATTGGAACGTTGAAAGCAAAGACTTATTTCGGCGATTAGACTCTGATCTGTGGGAATCTAGCCGTCACAACCCGGTTTTAATGCTCGGTACTATCAGCCAAGCCCGGTTGACAGAAGTTGTGGAAGATGAAGGCTTCCTAGCGCAAATGGATCGATCTGCCCGTCAATTAGAGGACTATTTGCAAGAACATACTTGGTATCAGAAACAGCGAACTAGTCATTTGTCATCTGACAAAGGACAAGAGTATTACGCTTATTTTTCGGCTGAGTTTGGGCTTGTAGATTGTTTACCTATATATTCTGGCGGTTTGGGTGTTCTAGCAGGCGATCACCTCAAATCCGCCAGTGACTTGGGGCTACCTCTTGTCGGTGTAGGCTTACTTTACCAGCAAGGCTATTTTGCCCAGTATCTCAATGCTGATGGCTGGCAGCAGGAACGCTACCCAATCAACGACTTTTACAATATGCCGTTGCATTTAGAGCGCAATTCTGATGGTTCAGAACTGCAAATTGCGGTAGCTTATCCGGGGCGCAGCGTCTACGCCAGAGTTTGGCGCGTACAGGTGGGAACAGTACCCCTGTATATGCTAGACACCAACCTTGAGATCAATGCTCCTTACGACCAGGATATCACAGACCAGCTATACGGTGGCGACATCGATATGCGTATCCACCAGGAAATCATGCTGGGTATCGGTGGTGTGCAAATGTTGAAAGCGTTGGGGTATAAAGTTACTGCCTACCACATGAATGAAGGTCATGCGGCGTTCTCTGCCTTAGAACGTACCCGTATCCTCATTCAGGAAGAGGGGCTGAGTTATACCGAAGCCAAACAGGTAGTGGCTTCCTCTAATATATTCACCACCCACACGCCAGTGCCTGCGGGAATTGACTTGTTCGCTCCTGAGAAAGTTTTGCACTATCTAGGATACTATGCAGATATCTTTGGCTTGAGCAAAGACGAATTTTTGGCTTTGGGGCGTGAGCAGTCTGATGATTTATCTACGCCTTTTAGTATGGCAGTGCTGGCGTTGAAGATGGCGACATTTTCAAATGGTGTCGCACAGCTGCATGGTGTGGTGTCGCGGCAGATGTTTCGCGGTTTGTGGCAGGATGTGCCAGTAGAGGAAGTGCCAATTGCTGCAATTACCAACGGCGTCCATGCCCGTAGTTGTGTTGCCAAATCAACTCAGGAACTGTACGATCGCTACCTAGGACCAAACTGGTCATCAGCACCAACCGATAACCCCTTGTGGGAGCGGATGGACGCTATCCCTGATGAGGAGTTGTGGCGCAATCACGAACGTTGTCGCTTGGACATGGTTTTGTATGTGCGAGAGCGTCTTGTGAAGCATTTGCGCGATCGCGGCGCTTCCGCCTCGGAAATTACCCAAGCACAAGAAGTCCTCGATCCATACGTTTTAACCATTGGCTTTGCCCGACGCTTTGCTACTTACAAACGTGCTACATTATGGATGCGCGATCTAGAGCGGATCAAGCGGATTTTGTTCGCTAACAAAGACCGCAAGGTGCAATTCGTGATTGCCGGAAAGGCACACCCTAAAGATATCCCTGGTAAGGAACTTATCCGCGATATCAATCATTTCATCCGCGAACAAGGCTGGGAAAAGCAGGTAGTGTTTGTTCCCAACTACGACATTCACATAGCCCGGTTGATGGTGGCTGGTTGCGATATCTGGTTAAACACACCGCGTCGTCCACGGGAAGCTTCTGGTACCAGTGGGATGAAGGCAGCAATGAATGGATTGCCAAATCTCAGTGTACTCGATGGCTGGTGGGATGAAGCTGATTATGTCCGCACTGGCTGGGCGATCGGGCATGGGGAGATGTATGACGATCCCAATTTCCAGGATCAGATTGAGGCAAATGCCCTGTATGATTTGCTGGAAAAGGAAGTCGCGCCTTTGTTCTATGACCGGGATGTTGATAGTTTACCGAGGCGCTGGATTGCTAAAATGAAGGATGCGATCCGGTTGAATTGTCCGTTCTTTAATACAGCGCGGATGGTGCGAGAATATGCACAACGGGCTTATTTCCCTGCGAGCGATCGCTACCACACCCTAACTAGCGATCGCTACGCCCCAGCTAAGGAATTAGCTCATTGGAAAGAAAACCTCTCTGCGTACTGGCATCATCTCAAAATTAAAGATGTTAATGTATCCTCAGGAGCAGACATTGAAGTAAACCAAACCATTACTGTCACAGCAAAAGTTGACTTGGCGACTCTCACAAACAACGATGTGCAGGTAGAACTCTACCAAGGTGCAATTGATGCTAATGGCGAGATTGTCAACGGTGTGTCGGTGGTAATGAACTACCAAGGAGAGGAAGAGGGATTAAGTATTTACTCTGGTGATATTATATACACAATTTCTGGTTTGCAAGGCTTGTCTTTGCGAGTGTTGCCAAAACAAAAATACCTCTCTAGTCCTTATGAGCCAAGGTGCATTGTTTGGGCACAAGGAGGAATTAAAAATGCAAAATTAAAAATTAAAAAACGAAGAGTGATTTTTAATTTTTAATTTCTAATTTTTAATTCTTTGGGGGATGACAATGTAACCAGTGGTGCGATCGCCAAGTACCTGGTTGCGTTGTTCACCCCAATACCACCAGTGTGCGGCTACGTAAGCGCAGATGAGGCTATCTAGTTTGTCTTCGGTTTGTTTGAGGGCTAAGCCTGTGATGGAAATTTCGGAAGGAAACGAACCGCCAAGACGCCAAGGACGCAGAGAGGGTTTGAGGGTGGGTAGTATGTCGGTGATGTAATTGTAGAGTTTGAGAACTTCTAAGCGGCGATCGTTGAGGCGTCCTTTTTTGTATTTGAGTATGCGTTCTAAGTTGAATAGATGAACTATGGCAGGATGGGGAAAGACTTCGATTTGATATCTACCTGGTTTTTGTGGTTCGATGGTTGGTGCGTGGGTGAAACCACGGTTTTCTAGTGCTAAGCCAAAGTTGATGGTACGTTCGGCGAAGGGTAGGTTGAGATTGGCTGGGTAGCATCCGGCGTGATATTTGCCGAAGTGTTGGTGGGTGAGTTTGTCGGGTAGGCGACTTCCGCTGGCGTTGGGGATGAGGATTGGTGCATCTACGGCAATAATAGCGGGTTCGTCTGGTTGTACGTTCTTATCGATTCAGTTGAGGAGATCGGCTATAGCATCTTTACGGTCTAAGTCTAGTAGTTGCAGTTGTCCATCTACCCATTCTAAGCCGCAGAGTCCACTTGGTTGCGATTTCCAGCCTAAGTCAATTCCGAGAAATTTCATTAGACATCTCCAGAAATTAATTGTGCGTTATCTACAACCCTTGTAGAGACG